>NZ_JACSOF010000018.1:0-59699 GCF_014349205.1 Photobacterium sp. BZF1 | reverse complement strand
CTTAATACGGTTTTCTAAGCAATTAATCATGAATATAATAACGAATTATTTTGCTGAAAATAATTTATTGCATTTAATATCAGTTAACTAATCACATTGTAGTGCTTTTTTATTTTTGTATAGAAATTAAGACATCATAGAATATCTATGCTTTTTACTCCACAACAATAAGAGTGAAAGTCATGGCTATTTCATATAAAACCCTATCTAAAGTAGCCCTTGGGGTCGGTCTGGGATTGGCAGCTAATGCTTATGCTATATCACCGCCAGCTAATCAACTATTACCCCCATCAAGGACAGCAAACCTTTACGCGCTAGAGGTTGATTGTGACTGTGTTCTAGAAATAACTCCTCAGAAAGAAATTTCTATCAAGATCAGTCGACAAGATATTTTAGATGCCATTAACGAAGATGGTGGTGCTTTTGAGGATATTAACCTCGATAACAAAGCTATCGTTGCATTACCAGATGGTTCAATCATATTCGGTGTGGAAGCAATGGTTCCATATGAGTATGAAGGTCCTAACCCACCAATTATCGAAGAATTCCTACTGAAACTTGATAAATATAATGAGTTATCAATCTTGATTGACTCTGATGATGCAATGCAAGTAAACGACGGCGAATTTCCTGACTTTGAAGGGCTTGTCATGGGTATTGATGGCAAACTTTATGTCGGTGAGGACGCAAGCGACGACGTATTGAAAGTCGACCCTGTTACCGGTGATTTTTACCGATTTGCCAAGAAAGAAGATTTCGAAGCGCTGGGCGAAGGGTTCATTTTCGATATTCAACCTGCTATTTCTGCTGATTCACGTTATATCTATCTCGCTTCGGATGATACGCCAAATATCGTTTACAAAATCCCATATATGTATGGCTATCATGATCCAGAAATATATGCGAGCGGACCAGGTGTTGACCCACATGAGCTTTCTAAAGATAACACCGTTATTTAATCAATGATAAAACCAACCCACCGCTATCTTATGAACGCTATTACCCCGGTAATTACCACGCACCACTAAAACCAGACAATATTGATGGCACTTTTTCTTTGACTTTTGTAGAAGATACCGATTATGACCCGCAAGAAGTCAAAACAGAACCAATACCTTGGGATGCAACACCCTATGAGGTTGCGAGTATCATCAAAAAAGCTCTCAACGAAAAAGTCATCGTTATGGGGCGTGGCACAATAGGCACCCCTTGGACATTTAATGATCCTGAAGGCTACCGCCTAACCGACATTCACACATACAACCTCATCAATGCTGATGGTGAAATATCAAAAGAAGAAACACCAGGTGAAGATAACCCGACAAAAGAAGCTGTCGAAGGGCAAAATCATATTGAGGCTCTCGGAACTGATGCACAAAGCGGGAAAATTGAGCTTGAAGTTAGAGTTAGAGTGATAAGTGGTAGCAATACGGATATTGGTGATTCTGATGTAACGATAGGAGATTTAAACCTTAAAGTTGGTGATAGCGCAGAAACAGTGAAAACCAAAATCGTTAAAAAGACGCAGTTAAGTGAAGGTGATGTTGAAGTTAAAGGTAAAGGCACAATTAAATCACCTTGGGTCTTTATTTTTGGTGGCGACTATAAAGATATCGAAGTCGAGTTTGATATTCAAAATGACGAATATGACCGAATCAAACCTGAAGAAATACTAACAGGTACTAAAAAGGATGCCCGAGCCTTTGATGATCCTGATGGCTTCATGACCAGAAACGATGATGGAGATATCACCCTTGCTGATGATTCCAGTGCCCACTTTATCTATAACATTGACAGAAAAGGTTATGTTTCGACTATCGCAACTGAGTGGGACCTTATCGTCAAGAATAATGGCAAAGTCGATATGGAAGGCGGGCTAGCCTACGACGATGATTACAACTTATATGCAAGTAACCACAATGATGCTCAAGATAATGGATCAAATAACGGTGGAGGTAATATCTTCAAGATCACACCTTATGGCAAAATCTCCATTTGGATTGATGCACAAGACGTTATTGATACAACATATGGAAACCTAGGTGATGTACAAATTGAAGGCATCGCGTTTGAACATGGTATCAAAAACAACGGTGCACCAGAGTACCCATACCACCTATTACCAACAAAGCCGAGTTATCCGTAGCTCGCCTGCTGGGACTTTAAAACGTTGATTAATATGAAAGCGACCGTTATGGTCGCTTTCGACAACAAATTGTCTGCTATCAACATTCGATTAATCACTTGCCAACGACATACTCTGACTCAAAGCTAAAATGATCCAATAAGGAGTCAGATATGTCAGCTCATCCATTTCGCCCCCTAGGCAAAAAGACCTTACCAGCAATCAATAGCTTCTGTGAATATATCGAACCTAAACAATGATTCATTCAGTCATTGTTAAGAGGTACTTAACCCGTGATTATATATGTTTGACTACCCTTAACTCTGTACCAGCATTACCATTCTCCCCGCTCTATGTGTTGCTCGACCCGATAGAGAATATCCAAGAAATATAAAGAAATATTCCGTCAATCAGCCTGACGGGGAGGAAATCATGCTCAACGAAGTAGCCGAACTATCACGGATACAGTTCGCCACGACGGCGCTGTACCATTTTATTTTCGTGCCCTTAACCATAGGGCTAGTCGTATTGCTGGCAATCATGGAAACCATGTATGTCATTACAGGCCAGCAAATATATAAAGACATGACAAAGTTCTGGGGCAAGTTATTCGGGATTAACTTTGCGATTGGTGTTGCTACTGGCCTCACCATGGAATTCCAGTTCGGGACAAACTGGTCTTTCTACTCCCACTATGTTGGGGATATCTTTGGTGCGCCCCTGGCCATCGAAGCGCTTATTGCATTTTTCCTCGAATCAACTCTAGTCGGCCTGTTCTTTTTTGGTTGGGACCGACTTTCAAAACGCCAGCACCTTGCCATCACTTGGTTGACGGCACTGGGTTCGAACTTTTCCGGCCTGTGGATTTTGATGGCTAACGGCTGGATGCAGAATCCGGTCGGCGCACAGTTCAATTTTGAAACCATGCGCATGGAAATGACCGACTTTGTCGAAGTCGTTTTCAACCCAGTCACTCAGGTTAAATTCTTGCACACCGTCGCCGGCGGTTACACCACTGGCGCTATGTTTGTTATGGCCATCAGTGCCTTCTACCTGCTAAAACGCCGAGATATCACCTTTGCTCGCCGCTCATTTGCAGTGGCTGCAGCATTCGGACTTACCGCTATTCTGGGTACATTGCTACTAGGTGATGAGTCTGGTTACGAACTCGGTGACGTACAGCAAGTCAAACTGGCAGCGATTGAGGCCGAATGGCATACCGAAGAAGCGCCTGCATCCTTCACGCTATTTGGCTTCCCTAACCAAGAAACCAAGGAAACCGACTACGCCATTAAGATCCCTTACCTTATGGGCATCATTGCAACCCGCTCGTTGGATGAACAAGTCATGGGTATCGATGACTTGATGAAGCAAAACGAGGCTAGGATCCGCAATGGTATGGTTGCCTATGGCCTGCTGGAAAAACTGCGTAGCGGATTCCACACCGAAGACGATGTCCAAGCCTTCAACGAAGTGAAAAAAGATCTCGGTTATGGGTTACTGCTGAAGTCTTACACCAACTCTGTGGTCGATGCGACCGAAGCACAGATCAAGCAAGCAACCGAAGACACTATCCCGCAAGTTGCACCGCTATTCTGGAGCTTCAGGATTATGGTTGGTTGCGGCATGCTAATGGTTATGCTGTTTGCCTTGGCCACATGGTATAGCTGCCGTAAATCCCTACCGCAGAAACGATGGTTGCTCAAGTTGGCCCTTATCTCGATGCCACTGCCATGGATTGCGAGCCAAGCGGGGTGGATTGTCGCTGAATACGGCCGTCAACCTTGGGCTGTGGGTGAAGTACTACCGGTGAATATGGCAGCCTCCCAGCTTGAACCGGGTCAAATCATGCTATCTATCGCCATGGTCTACGTGCTGTACACCCTATTCCTGATCATTGAATCATTCCTAATGGTCCGCTACTCCAAACTTGGGCCAAGTGCTCTCAAAACAGGTCGTTACCACTTTGAGAACCAGCCCGAAGACCGAGCGCTGACTTCAGCAACTAGCCACTAAGGAATGTTATATTATGATTGATTACGAAACACTGCGATGCCTCGCCTGGGTAATAATTGGCCTGTTGCTTATTGGCTTCGCTGTCACAGATGGCTTTGATATGGGGGTCAGTATTCTGCTCCCTGTCCTAGGGAAAAATGAAACCGATCGCCGCATCATGATCAACTCCGTCGGCCCTCACTGGGACGGTAACCAAGTTTGGTTGGTTACCGCTGGCGGTGCTATCTTCGCCGTATGGCCTCTGGTCTACGCGGTCTCTTTCTCTGGGTTTTATTTCGCGATGCTTCTTGCCCTGGCATCGTTATGGCTACGCTCGCTAGGCTTCGATTACCGCTCAAAAATCGATAGTCCAGTCTGGCGAGATGTCTGCGACAAGGCCTTAGTTGCCGGTGGTTTGATTCCGACTATCATTTTTGGCGTCGCCTTCGGTAACCTGATGCAAGGTATTCCATTTGTATTGAATGACCTGCTGATGACCAGCTACAAAGGCAGCTTCTGGGGACTACTGAATCCATTTGCCCTGCTATGTGGTTTACTTAGCCTCAGCATGATTCTGACCCAAGGCACAACATGGCTGCAAATGAAAACCACCGGCTCGCTACATACTAGAGCCTGTGCATTGAGTGAGTTGTCGGCCATTGTCACAGCAGCACTCTATGTCATCGCAGGGATTTGGGCTTACAACCTAGACGGTTACCAAATTACCAGTGCGATAGCCACAGATGCAGCAGCTAACCCACTGAACAAAGAGGTTATCACTGTAGCGCACGGCTTGTTCCAGAACTTCAACCACTATCCGGTTCTTTGGATCATTCCGGCACTGGCAGTGATTGCACCGATCTTTACAGCGCTATCAGCGAAAAAACAAAAAGACGGTACCGCTTTTGCGATGTCGAGCATAACGGTGACCAGTATCATACTGACTGCGGGTATCGCACTATTCCCGTTCATCATTCCATCGAGTATCAACCCATCTCACAGCCTGACAATATGGGATGCAACCTCGAGTGAAAAGACGCTGGGAATTGTTGCATTGATATCAGTCATCATGGTGCCTGTCATTCTCGGCTACACCTTGTGGTGCTATCGCAAGATGTTCGGCCGTATTGACAAGAGTTATATCGAAGAGAATAAAACAACTTTGTATTAAGGAGCATCTATTATGTGGTATGCAGCCTGGGTTATTGGTTTGGCTTTCGCCAGCTACATCGGAATTAAAAATGGATTCCGCATGGAGCGCAATGAGCAAAACTGGAAAAAAGACTAATACTGTAAGAAGTATGAGTGCCAACATATTGTGAATTATCTCTCTATAAATAACACTCCGTAATATTTAATAGAGATAACATTCACACGAAATAAAAACTCGCTTTTGGCGAGTTTTTATTTTTCAGCCAACAGAAAATCATATCGGTATTAGCAAACTCAATGAATGTGAAACAGATTAAGCAGGTGTTAACCATCAATTAAACACAATCAAATATACATAACCTTCCCTATCTCTTATCTTAGTCACACACTTTGACCGACATCAATAAAACGATCTTTTTCGCAGTAATTAAGTCAAAGTTAATATTGAACGACAAAGGTAAGCGCTATGAAATTTACATTAAAAACACTACTTGTTGCGACTGGGTTAACACTTGCTTCAAGTTTCTCTTACGCAATTCCCCTCAAACCTGTTGATACTGATTATACCCTACAACTACTTGGCTCTGGCGGCCCGATTACCGATGATGTCCGTGCTTCTTCTGGTGAAGTCATTTGGTGGAAAGGTAAATCCAAAATCCTTATCGATGCCGGTGCAGGCGTTTACCTACGTTTCGGACAATCAGGTTCACGCATGGAAGAACTCGACTTCTTGGGTGTTACCCACTTCCATACTGACCATGTGACTGACCTACCAGCACTACTAAAAGGCGGTTACTTCTTCAATCGCTCTTCTACCCTTGCTATTGCTGGTCCTACTGGCGAAGGGGCTTTCCCTAGCTTGACCAAATACATGGACGCCCAGTTCAATCATGACTCTGGCGCATACGCTTACCTCAACGGTATTTATGACGGCAGCGATGGCTTGTTCCCTGTCTCAATCCAAGACGTGGATTTCCACAAGAAAACCGGGACAAAAGTTTACGAGGACGACGGCCTAACCATTTACGCCAAAGGGATCCCTCACGGTGACGTTCCAACTCTGGCTTACCGCATTGAATCTGATAAAGGCATCATGGTGGTGTCAGCAGACCAAAACGGTACAGATGAAAGCTTCCTCGATTTTGCCAAAGGCGCCGATCTGCTAGTCATGCCAATGGCCATCGACGAAAACGCAGATGCAATTTCATCCTTCATGCATGGTACTCCTTCGGCTATCGGCAAGATTGCCCAAACCATTAACCCTAAAGCACTGGTGCTCAACCACTGGATGGGTAAAGGCCTAGTCCTTAAAGATGAATCCATCGAAATCGTGAAAAAATACTACAAAGGGCCAATCTACGCTGGCCGCGACCTATCAAGCTACCCAATGAGCGCAATCATGGAGCAAAGCAATGAACAATAAAATCGTACTTTCTATCGCAATGACATCTGTTCTGGCGATGAATGCCGGCGTTGCACACGCTGAGTCACAGGACAGCGCACCAGCCGCACAAAAACCCGTGGTATCAGCTCCTAGCAGCAACAACGGTGGTAAATGTGCCAGCGGTAAATGTGGTACCGAGAAAATCTTCGCCAAGGTTGAGTTAAATTCAGATCCACAAGACAAGCTAGTTCGTGCCCGTGACGGTAAATGCGGTATTTCAGGACAAGGGCTTGAAACAGAAAAAGCCACTGTCGCCCAGCCAGGAAAATGTGCAGGTGGGTTATGCGGACAATAACACCTTTTAGCAAAGGGATAGGTCTTCGTAACGAACATATGGATATTCTCTGCCAGCAACCAGCCAATAGTGACATTGACTTTCTAGAATTGGCACCAGAGAACTGGATGAATATTGGCGGAGTTAAGCAAGACGCACTTGAGATTATTGCAGAAAAATATCCTCTCGTTGCGCACGGTTTGAGTTTATCTATTGGTGACGCCCAACCGCTTAATAAGGAATTTGTTAAACAAGTAGGCACCTTTTTGGATAAATTCAATATTGAAATCTACAGCGAACACCTAAGCTTCTCTCGTGACAGCAAAGGTTACCTGTATGACCTATTGCCAATACCAAGGCACAGGGAAAACCTGAACTATTTATCAGGTAGGATCAATGCGGTACAAGATATTTTGCAGCGGCCACTGGTTTTGGAAAACATCTCCTATTATTACAGCTACCCGGGAGATATCGAGGAAGCCGAGTTTTTCTCACAACTTATTGAGAAAACCCAATGTGAAATATTGCTAGATATAAATAACATTTTTGTTAATGCAACCAACCACGGTTATAACGCGTTAGAGATGATTAAAGGTTTACCCTCAAAAGCTATTCGGTATTTCCATATCGCAGGGCATTTGAAACAACAAGATAACTCGCTACTTGATACCCATGGCAAAGCGGTAACCGTTGAAGTGATCGAACTGGCTAGGCATGTCTTCGATTTTCATGGTCCAAGACCTTTGTTACTTGAACGGGATCACTTTGTGCCATCGATCGAAGAATTGACCCAGGAACTTTGCCAAATACATCAGTACGCGATGAACGGCAATCATGAACAGAATGAGATCGAAGCATATGCACTGTCCTCCAAGCAACATGCTCTCTCTGATGCAGGCATTTGCTGACGGAGTCCGTCAACATAATGAACACAGGGAAACAAGCATTGGGCAATACCATGACTTTATTTGGGGCAATGTTCATAGCGTCGTTAACCAAACTTTTCCGATGTTCAGCCAACAACTTCAGGAAAATGAGTTAAATAATTTGGTTACGGCGTTTGTTGAACACAGCCAAGCAATAGAACCTGAATTTCATCATATCGCCACAGAGTTTGTTCGCTTTATGCAGTCCGGACACCATGCTGTGAAACCAGAGCTTAAAACATTGCTGGAATATGAATGGGTGATATTCAACACTGAAATAAATACCGAAGGGGTGAAAGCTCATAGCGATATTTTTTCAGAAAAAATATTGCTAACTGAATATAGGGTTGAGTTAAATCCGACGGTCACCTTTATCCAGGTTCCATTTTCAATTAACGATAATGAAATCTCTTTCCATAAAGGTAATCAGGAACTTCAAGCCTATGCGATATACCGAAATATGAAACACCAGGTGCTTTCTCAACCACTGGGTTATAACGACCGATACATATTGGAAATTGTCAGTAATCAATACTCTATTTCCTTAGATGAATTACTCGCTCAAGTAACACCTCAACTATCGGAAAACTACATCCATGAGTGGATAAAGCACTATTACCAAACTGGCTTGGTGATCTTAAGTCAACACTAGCCATTGATAACCATATTAATATCAAATTAATCATCAGGAGATTAATGATGATCCAATCAATCACGTCATTTTTTGACGGCATTTTCGAAAAATGCAAACGCTTCGATTTTATAGCCCTACTAGGCTGCCGCCTGTTTCTATTGCCAGTGATTTATGAAGGTGCCCACTCGAAAGTCATGGGGTTTAGCGGTACAGTCGAGTTCTTCGCCTCACCAAAATCAGCTGGCGGTTTGAACTTACCGTTTCCTGAGTTACTGGCTTTCCTTGCGACCGCTACCGAAGTGACCGGCCTAATTTGTATCGCTCTGGGTCTATTCACCCGCTTGATCTCCATTCCTATGATGGTGGTAATGACAGTAGCTAGTGCCATGGTTCACATGAGTCACGGTTGGTTGGCGATTGCGTCGAACGATATGGAATCTGCGGTACGCTTCAACAACTTCATTGTGTGGTTGGCAGAAAACTTCCCTGGCCGATACAACTACATTACTGAACTTGGCGACCCGGTGATCCTAAATAACGGCATGGAATTCTCCATTACCTATTTTGTTATGCTCTTGGTACTGTTCTTCTTCGGTGGTGGCCGCTACGTGAGCGCAGACTACTGGCTACGCAAAGCTATCAACAAAAAATAAAATTAAAGAATTTCAGTCAGCATAATAAAGGAAGCCGTTGCCAAGCAACGGCTTTTGTTTATTTTACTGCTGCCTTATCAATCAATTGTTCTCGACGGCAATACCACGCAATACCATATCTACAATAAACTGACGTGCTTCATCAAACTCTTGCTCTGTTAATGACTTCCCCTGCAGCAAACCTATTTCGGTATCAAAATCTGCATAGAATTGTGTCGCCCCCCAAATGAGATAGAGCAAATACATTGGCTGGACCGGCCTTATCAATCCTTGCTCAACCCATGCTTGAATTACTGTGATTTTTTTCTGTGACCACTCAATCATCGGCAAGTGAATATCTTCTCCGATAACCGGGGCCCCTTGGATTATCTCCATCGCAAAAATTTTCGACGCCTGGGGATGCTCTCGGCTATAGCGCATTTTCTTGTTGATATAAGCGGCCAAAACGTCATTCGGTGGCTGGCTGGCAGCTTCTTCTGCAAAACCGTCGTTCCACATTGTCACAATGTCTTGCAGTAGTGCTTTATATAACCCCGTTTTCGATTTGAAGTAATAAAGGATATTGGCTTTTGGCAAGCTGACTTTGTCGGCTATGGACTGCAGTGAGGTACCTTTAAAGCCATACTTGGCAAACTCTTCAGCTGATGCCTGTAGAATTAATGCTTGGTTTCGGCGCCTAATTTCCCCACCGTTTTCCTCAACTGCAACACTCTTTGTATCCATTCAACAACCATCCCCAACGTCCTTGTTACTACCCAGTAGACCCCTTCAATAGCTGATATGTCAAGCCACCAGCGTTATTCAACCTGACGCACAAAAAGCGTGCAACTGCACCATGATTGCTCGAAAGCTCCCGCAAAAATTCAATAAATTCAGTCCGAAGCCCCGCCACCACTAAACCTGAACAATTGGTCAACTTTTTGCATTAAAGCAACAGAACCCTTTTGTATTACCAATGAGGAAAACAATGACAGCATACCCTTTAGCCCTAGATAGCCAACAGCTTGCAGGTATTTGTACCAGCCAGTTCTGGTGCGCCAAGATGCAAAGGATGGGGCCATATAAACACTATGCCGACTTCATAAAAGCCAGCGAGTATGCCTTCGAAGCTATGGTCGCTGCCGACTGGCTTGAAGCGTTCGAAGGCCACCCGATGATCGGTGATTTGGATTCGCTGAATAAAAAATACGCCCAAGGAAAAAACCTCAGCCAACAAGAGCAACAACAAGTCAGTGTAGCAGACCCTGAAGTGCTGCTCTCCCTCCATCAATTTAACCAAGCCTATTTCGATAAATTTGGATTTATTTTTATCGTGTTTGCCTCGGATAAAACTGCCGCCGAAATGCTCAGGCTCATTAAGGCACGGATCGATAGGAGCTTTGATCAAGAGCTTAAAACCGCATCTGAAGAGCAAATTAAAATCAGCAAACACCGCATGGAGGCCTTCCAATGAGAACGCTAAGCTGCCATATCCTTGATACCAGCAAGGGCACTCCTGCTGCTGGTATTGCCATATCGTTGTATCACGCCACGACACCTACCCCGCTAGATCAACAATTCACAGACAGTGATGGTCGCGTTCGCTTTGAAGAATTAGAACTCAGTCAGGGCCAATACACTTTAGTGTTCGATACCAATATCTATTGCAAGCAACAGTTCGGTGAAGTTTTTTTTCCTGAAGTCAGGGTGACATTTTGTGTTACCGATGACAGGCACTATCACATCCCCCTTTTGTTATCACCCTATTCATACAGCACATATAGGGGAAGCTAACACTCAGTAAAACATTAAAACGAACAAGTAAAGTCGACAAAAAATAATAAAAGGAAAGGAATCTATGTGGCCACAACTCTATGAATGGGTATCGCTCTTCATCAAATGGTTTCATGTCATTTGTGCATTTGCCTGGATCGGGGCGAGCTTTTATTTCACTTGGCTGGATAACAGTTTAAAAACGCCTCCAGAGCATAAGAAGAAACAAGGTATCAAGGGCGATCTATGGGCAGTCCACGGGGGTGGCTTTTATGAAGTTGCCAAGTACAAAGCTGCGCCACCAGCAATGCCCGAGCAATTGCACTGGTTCAAGTGGGAAGCATACAGCACATGGATCACCGGCACGCTGTTGCTGTTTTGGATGTACTATTTCAATGCCCAAGCCTACCTCATCGATCCAAGGGTTATGGTGCTCAGTACTCACGAAGCGATTGCAATGGGTGTAGGTGGAATAGTACTGGGTGTCATGGCCTATGAGCTAATTTTGCGCTCACCGATAAGCCGGAAGCAGAGCGTGTTTATTCCCGTAATGCTGCTAATGGGTGCGCTATTTTTCTACGGGTTCAGCCAGTTTTTCAGTGGTCGTGGCGCATTTATCCATATGGGTGCCCTCATCGGCTCAATTATGGCGAACAATGTCTTTCTCAAAATTATACCCGGACAGCGCAAAATGCTCCGGCAAGTTACCGCTGGTCAGCCTGTCGATCCCAAACCGGGCCTAGAGGGAAAAAGACGCTCCGTCCATAATAACTACTTCACTTTACCCGTAGTGTTTCTGATGATCAGCAACCACTATCCGATGGTATATCAGCACCCGTACAATTGGGCAGTCGGTATGGCCATTTTGCTGATCAGTGCCTATATCCGCCATTACTTCAATCTTAAACACAGTGGCAAGCACCAACCTTGGGTATTGGGTGCAGGTTCAGTCGCTATGCTCTCGCTTGCGGTTTTCATCAGCCTACCAGCAGCGACTCTTCTTGATAGCAAGAGCACTATCCAACCAGCCATGATTAATTCACAAGCGGACCCGCTTACACCCAGCCAGCACACGGTAATGGACATCATCGAACAACGCTGTAGCAGCTGCCATAGCTCCAGCCCGACTGATGATGTTTTCAAGGTCGCCCCGCTTGGTGCGGTTTTCGACAATTGGCAGGATGTTGAACGCTGGAGGGAGCGGATCCTTGTCAGAACTGTCGACACAGGCGATATGCCATTCCTCAATAAAACCACAATGACCGACGAAGAACGTAAAAAGCTCAATAACGTGCTGCGCTCAAATGCCGGAAGCTAAGTTGATACCCATTTTAACAATACAGCAGAAAAGGAAGTCATTATGAAAAAGGATCAAAAAAGTGAAAACGATACTGATCTTGTCTATCAACTCGAAGATAAACCCGCGACAGGAGAAGCTCTGTATGCCGGATTCCAGCACGTACTGGCCAGTTTTGTCGGTATTATCACTCCCACACTAATTATTGGTGGCGTATTAGGGCTTGGCGAACATATCCCCTACCTAATCAGCATGGCATTAATCGTTTCTGGTGTGGGTACTTTCATTCAGGCCCGCAGAATAGGCCCTGTCGGTGCGGGGATGATATGTGTCCAAGGTACCAGTTTTGCTTTTCTTGGCTCCATCTTAGCCGGTGGCCTTTTGATGAAAGCAAATGGATCCACGCCAGAGCAAATACTGGCTATGATTTTTGGGGTGTGTTTTGTCGGCGCATTTATTGAGATATTAATCTCACAATGCCTTACCAAGCTAAAACGCATTATCACTCCGATGGTTACCGGTATTGTTGTTACCACCATTGGCGTATCGTTAATCAAAGTCGGGATGACGGATCTTGCAGGAGGGGTCAACGCGCCTAACTTAGGCAGTTGGCAAAACCTATTGGTAGGCGGTGTCGTGCTTAGCATGGTTATTTTACTCAACCGCTCTTCACACCTCATTATCAGGCTGTCGGCAATATTAATAGGTATCACTACCGGATACCTATTAGCCTATAACATGGGGATGGTGAATCTTGGCCAAGCCTTTAACCAACCATTATTCAGTGTACCTGTCCCTTTCAAGTTCGGTTTTGATTTTGACTGGGCTATATTCCTACCGATCGCCATCATCTACACCATCACAGCGATTGAGTCTGCTGGAGATATTACTGCTAACTGCTTGGTTACCAAGCAACCTGTCGAAGGGCAAGGATACCTAAAGCGCCTGAAAGGCGGGATTTTAGGGGATGGTATCAACTCCATGTTGGCAGCAGTTTTCAATACTTTTCCAAACACAACCTTCAGCCAAAACAACAGTGTTATTCAACTAACAGGAATTGCCAGCCGCTTCGTGGGTTACTATATTGCCCTTATTCTTGTTGTACTAGGCTTGTTTCCCATTGTCGGTTCGATCTTGATGACAATACCCAAACCAGTCATAGGTGGAGCAACATTAGTCATGTTTGGAACCGTTACTGCGGCTGGGATCAAAATCATTGCCCGAGAAGATTTGGATCGCCGAAATCTAATGATCATGGCAGTCTCATTCGGTATGGGCCTAGGAGTGATGTTAGTTCCGGAGGTGGTTTCCGATATGCCGAAAATCATACAAAGCATCTTTATTTCCCCGGTCACCACCAGCGGCCTCGTTGCCATATTCATGACTTTGGCAATGCCCAAACACGACAGTGACGATATCAAAGATCAACAAAGTAGTGGAATCGACCACTCTCTAGCGCAGAAGAAGGCATAAGCTCCTGCCATCAACGATACCAGCGGGGGGACTATTCCCCCGCTTGCCACTTCCCAAATACCACCTGTTCCTTACAAAAATTCAACCGTAAAATCTCTCTCACACCAGAGCAAAAATGCTATTGATGCGATCTGAACAGTATCTATCCGTTCTATAGGATGATATAAAAAGCACGATCGTACTTATTTTATCGCTCCCAAACATATCCGATAAGGAAATCACTATGGCGCAAGCAGAATCACAACAAAGCACGGAAGAAAACAACACGCCATCTCTCAATAGCCCATTTCCGCTAGGTAAAGCTACAACCATAAAGAATCGCCTATTCAAGTCAGCGATGAGTGAACAACTCGGTGATGCCAACCATGACCCCAAGCAGGGGCTGGTCACCCTTTATCGTCGTTGGGCCGAAGGGGGGATCGGTTTGGCAATGACTGGCAACATCATGATTGACCGAAATGCACTCGGGGAGCCGAAAAATGTCGTGCTAGATGAAAAGAGCGATCTCACTATTTTCAGAAAGTGGGCAGAAGCCGGAAAGCACAATGGTTCCCATATTTGGCCGCAACTCAACCACCCTGGCAAACAGATCCCTAGCTTTTTGACCAAGGAGCCTGTTGCGCCTTCCGCTATCCCCCTGTCGCGTGGACTGGAGAAAGGGTTCAACACCCCAAGAGCCCTCACTGAACAAGAAATACTGGCTATCATCGCTAAGTTTGCCACCAGCGCCAAACTGGCCAAAGACGCAGGTTTTACCGGGGTACAAATACATGGTGCACACGGTTACCTGGTCAGCCAATTTCTTTCGCCAAGGCACAACCAACGGGATGACCAATGGGGCGGCAGCCTCGAGAACCGGATGCGTTTTGTCCTTTCGGTTTACCACGCGATCCGGGAGCAAGTTGGCGAGCACTTCCCGATTGGCATAAAACTCAACAGCGCTGATTTCATGAAAGGCGGCTTTACCGAAGAAGACTCCATGCAAGTTGTCCGTTCCTTGGCTGAGGCTGGGATAGATTTAATCGAAATATCCGGCGGCACCTATGAGAGTCCTTCGATGATGAGTGGCAAAACAGCCAAACAAAGCACCATACAACGAGAAGCCTATTTCCTTGATTATATGGAGAAGGTCCGGAAGATAGTGGGTGTGCCACTGGTTGTAACCGGTGGTTTTCGCAGTGCGCCGGCAATGAATGAGGCACTTGAGAGCGGCGCTACTGACTTTATTGGTCTGGCTCGCACCACGGCAATTGATGCTGAGTTTCCAAACAAACTGCTAGCCAATGCTAACTACAGCATGCCGTTAGCTAATCCCACTACGGGTAACAAAGCAATGGACCGTTTGGGGATGCTAAGCATCACTTGGTATGAGCAACAGATGTGGCGCATGGCTAAAGGGCTTGATCCCAAACCCAAGTTAAATGCTTGGGGAGTGGTATTTAAAACCCTTGCCAGCGCAGGAATTTACGCCTTCAGAAAACGTCGGGCTTAACCTGACAGTCAGCCAAAGTTGCGGCACGACGATGATTGCGTGCCGTGATTCTAGTTTTCTTCATTTATGCCCCATTGTAATGCCTTGCATTCTCAACTGACTGTTTGTTATAACGCCTTTTAATTCCTTGGCAGTAATAAACACAGCAAAGACTGGATAACATGACTCCTGATCAGCCTGATAATAACGATACCCGACCTAGCAATCGCCCTGCCTTTAAAAAGCAGCAAAGCAGTAACAAGCATCAATCTGGCATTAAAAAACAGGTAAGCGGCGATACATACAATCAAAAGAAGTCCGGCCCTAAGCCAGCCCAAAAAGTCGAGGATGTCTACGAGTATGCCATCTGGTGGTTGAACCAACGTGGCTATTCCGTCATGAAGCTAAAGGAAAAGCTGACCAATAAAACAACCAACACCGAATGGATCAACCAAGTGATTGACCGCTTACTGGAACTCGGTTACCTAAATGACCAACGCTATGCTGAAACCTACGTCAACTCGCGCTGCCGCTCTTATGGACCAGCTAAACTGACACAAAAGCTTAAGCTCCAAGGTGTAGGCCAAGACGATATCGATAATGCGCTACAGACTATCGAAGAATCCGAACTAGAAGTATTAATAACCCGGACCATCAGTAAATACGCCGGTAAAAAGAGTGCCAGGGATATCAGCTTACGCCTGCAACAAGAAGGGGTTAGCCCTGCCAAAATTCAAGCCATCATAGCGCAATCATTAGATTTGGAGCACGAACTGAAGTTGGCAGAAAGGTTAGTCAACAAACACAGCAAGAAAATGGGCCGAACAGGTCTGATTCAAAAGCTACGCAGTGAAGGGATCAGCCAGGAAGCCATTGAACAGACGCTAGCTAACGATGATAGCGAACAGCAAGAGAATGAAGACCAGCAAAAGGCGCTGGAACATCTCAATAAAAAGTATAAATCCCCTATCGTCGATTTTGCCGAGAAGAAAAAGGCCACCGCTTTCTTGGTCCGAAAAGGCTTTAGCTTTTCAGATGCCAACTACGCCCTTGAACATCACTTGGAATAAGCAGGACTCAAAGCAACTGCCAATTAGCATAAAATAGGGAGCAAGACGTTCGTTTGCTCCCTTATGTTCATTTATTGATGTTCTTCGCTAGAGGAAAAACAGTTGCTCTTGCGTGACACCCTCATCACCAAAGCTGATTAGGCCTGCTCCCACAACCTCGCCAACTTGCCACTTACACCACGCCTTACCGCCATCGACCATGACCTCTGTAATATCCATATTATCGCCATGTTCTCTCAGCCCAGTGATATAAGCTTGAAGGCCCTCTCTGCTGTGAACAATGCCATTTTGATCCAACAGCATGTAATCAGAGGTCACGTTATCTGCAATCTCATCGGCATCTAAATGGGTAAAACCACTCGCGTAACCACCCAACTTGTCTTGCGCTGACATGATCCTATCCTCTCTCGGTCTAGGAAAAGCTGATGATAACTAGCAGTATAGTACTTAGCCCCGCTTCAACCTTAACCCCAAAGGGTGAGTATAAATAGCAGATTATCAATATTGCTCTAAGCCTGTAGATATTGCCCAAGAGCTATGAAGAACGGTACCCCCAGCAATACATTGAATGGGAAAGTAATACCCAAAGCAGCCGTTATCGACATCCCCGCATTGGCTTCCGGTAAGCTTTCTTTCATTGCTGCAGGTACTGCGATATAAGAAGCACTCGCCCCCAGAATAGCCATTAATGCAATCCCGCCACCGCTAAAGCCAAGCATATACCCAAGGCCCGTCCCTGCGATGCCACCTATCATCGGCATCAGAATGGCAAAGCTCACCAAGAACAGGCTGTTCTTCTTGAGTGCCGATAGCTGCTCACCTGCCACAAGGCCCATTTTAAGCAGGAACAACGCCAATACGCCCGAGAACAATTCAATAAAAAACGGAGACAGTTTCTGCACGCTGTGTCCACCGAAATAGCCAATCCACAAGCTACCGACCATCAAAAGGATACTTTGGTTGGCCACCAACTCTTTTTTGATAAATTCGGCGTTGATGAGCTTCAAGCTTCCCTTGGCCAGTATCAAACCAACCAAAATTGCTGGCATTTCTAGTAAGACCACAAATAGCGGGAAATAAGCTTCATAGTTGATGTTGTTGGCCTCGAGCAAGGCCACGGCAACGGCATAGGTCGCGACACTGACCGAGCCGTAATGGGCAGCAACAGCACCGGCATTGATTCGGTCCAACTGACCAAAATAACGCAGTAATGGATAGGCTATCAGCGGCAACAACAAACCAAAGGCGATAACCGCAATAGACATAGTAAACAAGCTTGAGTCGATATGTTCCTGTAGCGCGATGCCCCCTTTAAGGCCGATCGCCACCATAAGAAACATACTCAAGGTTTTATATAGTCCTTCGGGAAAAGAAACCTTGGCACCAAGCAGTTGGCACACTACCCCAAGGACAAAAAAAGCGACAACGGCATCCATGTTCTATTGCTTCCCTGAACCTTGAACAGCCAAAACCTGGCCCGGTAACGCTTGACCAGCCATAGCATCGGCTGATTTTGCGCCTTTAGTTTGTTCGGATTTAACGGCAGAAAACACGGTAAAGCCAGCCAAGCCCGCCGCCAAAATAGCAAAACCCAACAATCCCTGGCTCAGTGCTGCACTCAAGCTGTAAAACAAAACCAGCATCGCACTGGTTAGCATTGGCAAAGCGACATTTCTTATCTTCATCTTGACCTCCATCGAAATTGAGGAAATCTTAACGTCAGCTTAAAATAGATAAAAATAGATAATAACTATATTATGATTAGATAAATATCTAATTAGTATTTTGGAGAACCTCATGTCTTCTCGGTTACACGCCCATATTGGCACCTTTCGCCAGTTGGAGATTTTATTGGCTGTCTACGAGGAAGGTAGCATCAAATCAGCCTCTGAAGCCCTGTTCCTGACCCAGCCAACTGTTTCTATGCAGCTGAAAAAGCTCGCAGAGGCGATCGGATTACCGCTGTACCAGCAAGTCGGCAGAAAACTCAAGTTCACCGATGCCGGGCTGGCAACAGTCACAACGGCAAAGAAAATTCTGCAAAACTGTGAAGAATTGGATATGCAGCTCTCCAGCCTGAGGGGGCTGAAATCGGGAACGCTGAGGCTAGCCTGTGTCACAACTGCTAAGTACTTTATCCCACATTTGCTTGGGCCTTTTTGCGAACACTACCCCGGTATTGATATCCAATTTACCATCGCTAACCGGCAACAGATCATCGACCGTCTAGAGCAAGGGTTGGATGACTTCTATGTATTTAGTCACTTGCCCGAAGGGTTGGACCTCGATGTGATTGAATTTATGTCCAATGATCTGGTCGCTATTGCCGAAGCCAACCACCCATTGGCAGGTAAGCCTTCTGTGACACTGGAAGAGTTCTGCCAACATGATTTCCTTATAAGGGAACAGGGCTCGGGTACCCGTTATGCCATCGAGGGCTTTTTCAATGCGCAGCAGCATAAGCCCAACATCAAAATGACTATTGCCAGTAATGAAGCCATCATTCATTCGGTACTGTCCCGGCTTGGCGTTTCAATCCTGTCAGCCCATACGCTTGCCTTTGGCGAGATATATGGCGTGAAAACCCTCAATGTCGAGGGGTTGCCCATTCAATCTAAATGGTCGTTTTCATGGAAAAAAGCCGAGAGCTTGTCCCCTATTGCCCAAGTGTTCCTTAGCTATGTGGAAACCGAAGGCCGGGAGGTAATGAAAAAAGCGGTGCAGTTTTAATCAAACACGGTCCTTAGCAAGCACTCTCTCCATCACCAAATACACAACGCAGATAGAAGACGACTCTCTTAATTCTGAGCCTGCAGCCTTGGTCAATTAGGGCTAGGCTTAACCCTAAAATGGTAGGAAGAAGCAACAGAGAGTTCCCTATGCTGCATCAACTTATCCTGGTTCTGATGGGCCCTATCTTTTGGCTACAAGGCAAGTATGTCCGCAAGTCTATTCCGTGCCTAAATGAAGCCCAAGGGCCACGTCAAGGCCAAAGTGGACAAGGTAAAAAGCCGCTCAGAGTGCTATTGCTCGGCGACTCAGCTGCCGCCGGTGTAGGGGCAGAATGTCAATCACAAGCCTTGTCAGGCCAGCTTATCTCCGCTCTGGAAAAACAGTTCCATGTCGAATGGCAGCTTATCGCCAAAACAGGCTTTACCACCAAACAGGTGCTCCAGTCAGCGTTGTTACACCCCAAGCAAATGTATGATGTCGTGGTCATTTCAGCAGGGGTAAATGACGTGACCAAACCAACCAGTGCAGCTAAGTGGCTCCAACACCAACAGACACTAACCAATACACTGCGAAACCATTTCTCTTGCCAACACATCATTCTCAATGAAATCCCCCCCATGGAGGTTTTCCCTTCCCTGCCCCATCCTTTGCGTTGGTATTTAGGCAGCAAGGCCAAGGCCTTCAATCGAAAACTGACAAAATGGGTAGACACTCAGCCAGACTGTGAACTGGTCAATATTGGCGGCCCACTGGATGTCGGCCACATGGCCGTTGATGGCTTCCACCCCGGCCCACGGATTTACCAACAATGGGGGCAAGCGGTAGCGAAACTCATTGAGGCGAGGTGGTCCACGCACCGATAAAAACTATTGCTGCTAGTTATTAATATTATTGTTTTTAGTAGGTTCTATTATTTCTTGGTATCTATAAGCCGAGAAACAATCAAAACCAAACAACGGTCATAGTCCGCCGAAAAATTAAATTGTTATTGAATTAATCAGTATCACTTTAATATTGGCAACATAATAGCGTTAACTTTCTCTGCTTCATGCAATCGCATATCATTCACCACTCTTTCGGCTAAAAAATTAAAATAACATTTATAACATTAATTGAAAGCAAGGCCCTGCACGTTTAAAAAAAGTAAACAACAACCACACCAAAGCGTTAACACTGCATTGCACAGTTGTCTCACACGCCAAAAACCATAAATTTCATGTTGTTTTTAGGTTAAGTAACAAGTCATTTAACATCATATGTTTAGCAATTACATAGGCTTTGTTGCCAGTTGGTTTAAGTGCAAAAAAACAAAATATCTAATAACTTTTGATTCTCAACAAAGTCGATTTGCTTCACATTTTATATTTTAGCCTTCTTTAATATCTCATCCCGAAAAATAACTAACCAGGTAGAAACCTATGAGTAATCGCTCGCCTATAAAAATAGTTGCAATATCAACTGTTATCGCAATGGCTGTTATATTCATTGCACAAGTTGTTATTGGAACAAAAAATATTTCGTTCGGGGAAATAAACATTGCGATCTTGCCAATGCTGTTTGCTGTAACGATCGGGATGATCATTTCTTTAAATCCAGTACGTAATAAAATTAGCGCATGGGGTAAGATCTTCACCGAAGAAGAAGAATCTTTCTCATCAAAAATGGTTGGCTTCTGCCTGCTTGTTCTGGGCACCCAGTATGCAGGTATGATCATTCCTAACATCGATATTATCTTAGATGCCGGTATCCCTCTTATTTTCCAAGAGCTTGGAAACCTGTTGCCGATTCTTGTCGCTATCCCGCTAGCTGTGAAGTTCGGAATGGGCCGTGAGTCCATCGGTGCATGTTCATCAATTAGCCGTGAACCTTCTATCGCTGTAATCCAGGGCAAATACGGTACGGGTACCAAAGAGTACATCGGTGTTCTAGCGATTTACCTGTGTGGTTCGGTGATCGGTACCCTGTGGTTCAGTGTACTGGGTAGTGTTGGTCCGCTAACAGGTATTCACCCGCTCGCACTGGCTGCCGGCACCGGTGTGGGCAGTGGCTCGATGCTAAGTGCAGCATCGGGGGCATTGGTCAGCAACCTTAACCCTGAGATGGCCCAACAAGCCCTGAGTATTGCTGCAGCATCTAACCTGCTTTCATCTGTGCTAGGTGCACTATCCCTAACATTCATCGGTATTCCACTTGCCGAATTCGTTTACAAAATTTGTCAGAAGAAAGAGGTGCAAGATGCAGTCGGTGCTTAATGATATGAAGTTTGTGTTCTTGGCACTATTACTTGCCATGTTCACACAAACCCTGACCACGGGTATCAACTTCTTCAATATGTGGGATAGCTTTATCGCGATGTCGATTGTGGTATTCCTATCTCTGGTGGCCAAAAACTACATCAAGTCACCGCTACCGACTTTTGCTTACGCGACCATTATCGGTATTTTGATTTGTTTGCCTGAAACAGCGATAAGAACTTTCTTCCTCGATTCAATCGGTAAAGTTCAGTTCCTGTCTTGTACTGTTCCTCTGTTGGCCTTTGCTGGCCTGTCAGTGGGTGGCAAGATGGAAGAGCTGAAAAAGCTATCTTGGAAAGTGATTGTATTGTTCCTGGTGGTTTCAACTAGCTGTTTCCTAGGCGCATCTTTGATTGCACAAATTGGCTTCTCAATGAAAGGGATTATCTAATGCTGTCTCGTTTTAATATTGATAACAAACTGCTTGAGCTAACCTCTTTCAGTATCACGGCTCGCCAAGATTTACACCAAATCCCTGAGCTTTCGGGCGAAGAATACAAGACATCGGCTTACTGTCAGAACATCATGAATGAGTGTGGCTACTCAATCACGACTTACGAAGGCTATACCGGCTTTATCGCTGATTTGATTGTTGATGACTCATTCAAGATGGTTGCCTTCCGTGCTGATATGGACGCACTGGAGATGGATGACCTTACTGACAACGAGCATAGCTCAAAGCATGCTGGCCGTGCCCACAACTGTGGCCATGATGTCCATATGGCTACACTGCTTACAGCGGCAAAGTACCTGTCATCTTACAAGGATGAACTAAAGCACAATGTGCGTTTCATCTTCCAGATGGCTGAAGAAGATATGCGTGTCGATGGCGCTAACAAGATGGTCGAACTTGGCTGTATGAATGGCGTGAACGAAGTCTATGCCCTTCACAATGACGCGGCGCTGGAATGTGGTTTCGTCAGCATCAACAACGGCATCATGTCTTCTTACGGCAGTGCCTGGACTCTGGACATCGAGGGCAAATCTGCCCATGGCTCGACGCCTCACAAAGGGCTAGATGCTATCCGCGAAGGTGCACGTATTATCGAAGACATGGACTACATTGTTGCCAAGCAGACCAACCCGTTCTCACCAGCGGTATTTGTCTGCGGCATGTTCAACGGTGGTACGGTGCCAAATGCAGTAGCGGCTAATGTACAGGCGCGCGGGACTATCCGCTCGATGGACAGTGAAACCGATGAAGTGCTGCGCGGCAGCTTTGAGTCCATCGTTGCCCAGAGCAAACTCCGTGGTTTCAACACCACCATGACATACTGCGGTTACCCTGCCATTATCAACCATCCAGAAGCTTATCAGCGCATAGTTGAAGCTGCTGGAGATGCCGTACCTGCTGATATGATGAACATCAATGGTTCGCCAATGACCGGCAGTGAAGACTTCAGCTACATGGTTAACGCGACTGAAGACAAACGCGGTGCGTTCTTCTTCCTGGGCTCGGGTAACAAAGAGAAAGGGATCTGTAACTACCTTCACTCCAATCCGTACTATGTTGACGAGCACGCCCCGCTGGTAGGCGCACAAATCTTCATTAATATCGCGACACGATAACCACTGCGATTTCAATGTGTGATTCAAAGGTCTGGTGCTATGTGTACCAGACCTTTTTTATACGGTAACTGAGAGGCTAAAGTAAGAATAGAGATATCTGTGGGAACCACACCAGCAAGCAGAGGCCGAATATAGAAATCAAGAGGAATGGCATCACCCCTCTGGCTATCGAACCTAATGAGCAGTGGGAAATGTTAGCAGCAACAAACAAATTGATACCGACCGGTGGCGTTATCAGACCAATCGATAGTGCCGTCATCAGCAAAACACCAAACCAAGTGAGATCTATCCCCAGGGAACGGACGACCGGTAAAAATATCGGCAAGGTGATATACATAATGGTTACCGCATCCATAAACATCCCAGCAACCAGCAATATCGCCAGAATGACAAACAAGATAACCTGCGGATGTTGGCTCATTGCAATCAAAACTTCGGAATAGTCACCGACCAAACCATCGATTTCAATCACCCAGCCAAACAGCCCTGCGAAAGCAACCACCAGCATCACCACGGCCGAAGAACAAGCAGAATCAACAAATGAGTTATAGAGTTGTTTCAAGCCAATAGAACGATAGATCAGGGTTCCCACCACAATCGCATATACCGAAGCCACTATTGCCGCTTCTGTTGGGGTGAATACCCCGCCGTAGATCCCACCTAAAATCAATACTGGCGTAAACAATCCCCAAAATGCGTGGCTGAAGGCGTTGTATAAGCGACTAAAATATGGCTCGTCAACTTCAAGGGCTTTAATAGATATAGGCCCTTCTAGGTGATAATTTTCTTGATAAAATCGAGATAAAGGCAGCATTAGGAGCATCAGTGACCCCAGTAAAATCCCAGGCACGATAGTGGCAAGGAACAAATTACTTATCGAGGTTTCAGCTATCACGCCGTAAATTACCAAACCTATAGAAGGTGGAATTATCAAAGAGAGTGCGGCCCCGGTACATACCAAACCGGCAGCAAATGGCTTGCTGTAACCATCCTCCACCATTCCTTTAATGATCAAAGGACCGATAGCGGCGACAGAAGCCGGGCCAGAGCCACTTACTGCTCCCCAGAACAAGCAGACTACAGTACCAACCAGCCCCATATTCCCAGGAAGTTTTTCAACCAGTACCCTGAAAAAATGGATCATGCGTTCTGCAATACCACTGACCCCCATTATATTGCCCGCTAAAATAAAAAACGGTATGGCCAGTAAGGTATATTTTGAACTGCCCGCAATCAGCAAGTCTGCAACCATGTCCAAGCCAAAATCCATCTGCCACATTGCAAACAATGCTGACAAAGCCAAACAAAAAGCGACAGGAATACCGCAGATGATCAATATAAAAAACAACATTATCATCTGGCTTCCAGTGGAGAAATCCATAATTACGTCCCTGATATTATGAGTATTATTTGCTTTTTAGCTGACTGATCAGCCATTCAATCTGCCGCACAATCATTATTGCGAAACCTAGAGGTAATAGTGCCGTGTAATACCACACCTTAACCTGCATGGCACTGGAAGTGATTCCGGACTGGTATTGATTACTAAGCAAGTCGAGCATGAAGTAAAACATTACAGATAATGTAAATACGACGGCCAAAGAGAGGATGACCTGCATCCCTTTTCGGACAGAGACACTTACATTGTCAATCAAAAAGCCAACCGCAAGCAATTGCCCACGCTTGATTGCGATAGCAGCCCCAAATAAAGTCAAGATAACCATACCATTGATAACAATCTCTTGCGTTGATGCAAGTGAGTAATTGGTAAGGCTCCGTACAACAACATTAGAAAATCCTAAAACAAGCATTACAACAAATGTTATAAAGCAAATTATCTCTTCGAGTTTTCCCCATAGGGATTTAACGTTATCAGCCATAATACATCTTTTCACTACATCAATTCTGGTACTTCAAGTAATTGATATACCCAGACCTATTTAAGGCCTGGGTATATCATATTTTATTATCTATCAAAGCAGGTTGATTACCTCAAACCACTTCTATAACACTAATACATTAATTTGCTGCAATAGCATCTTCAAAGACTTTGACAATATCGGCACCTACAACATCTTTCCATTTATTGAAGGATGGTTTAGTTTTTTGTCTAAATTGCTCTATTTGCTCAGCATTTAATTCAACAACATTCATGCCTTCATCTTTTAGTACCTGTACCCCATCGGCAGTCATTTTCCGTGATACATCAATTTGGTATTGCATCGCTTCCTTTGCTGCATTCGCGACCATGTTTTGGGTATCGGTATCAAATCCATCCCACACTTTGCGGCTGACCGCTAGGAAGATAGGATCATAGGAATAGTGCCAAAGGGTAATATTGCTTTGGATTTCATACAGGCGTTGCGGAACAATAATGGCACCTACTGGGTTTTCCTGCCCATCAACAACCCCTTGCTGGAGCGCTGAGAAGGTTTCAGCCCACTGAATCTGCTGAGGGTTTGCACCTAGGTCTTTAAATACATCAATATACATAGGGCCAGCTACACGTACCGACATTCCTTTCAAGTCATCAGGTGAAGTAACCGACTTGCTGCTATTAGTCAGTTCACGAAAGCCATTTTCGCCCCAGGCCAGAATAATAATGTTTTTCTCAAGGGCAATTTCTTCAATAAGCTTTCCACCTTTACCCTGAATAGCCTTGTCAACCGCTTGGTAACTATCAAATAAATAAGGCAAGGAGAAAACCGCCATTTCAGGAATTAGCGGCGTCACATTGATGGCAGATGTCAGGACAAAATCAATCTTGTTGGCACCCAACATCTCAGCCTGTTTTATTTGGTCTCCACCAGTAAGAACAGAGTTTGGAAAAACACGTACTTTCAATTTGTCATCACTGCCTTTTTGCAGTAGTTCGTTAAACTTATCAGCGCCCTGCTGCCAAGTTGTCGTGTTTGAGACATTGTGAGATAAACGGAAGGTTTTTGCCTGAGCCGCAAAGCTTACGCTCGCCGTCAAAAATGCAATAGTCATTAATTTGGCTAAACCCTTAGCCTTTATTAAATTTTTTTTCATAAAAGGATATCATCCATGTTTTTATATTTAACACACAAACCTCATTCTTTGTAATTAATTACTTCAATGTCAACAATAGATATCACATCTTGAGATAATTTTAATTTATCATTCATTAATTAGGAATTTTATTAAAAGCAAATTAATAATCATCAACTGCCCTTTTACGATATATATCAAATGTGATTTATCATATATCTAGTTTATTCACCTGCGAATAGTCAAGATACACCGACATTAAGTATCAGGTAATACCACTCATCAAGGATCACCAACCTTTGACCCACCTAACAGCTTTCTGCCATCAATCCCGCTACACTCCGCACAATTTATTCCTATAGCACATACCTAACGTGTAAAAACATGGCAACCATTAAAGATGTCGCTCTACTTGCTGGGGTTTCTACAGCTACTGTCTCACGGGTCATTAACCGCTCGGCATATGTCGAACCTGTTACCCTTGAGCGGGTTGAGAAAGCGATAAAAAGCCTCAATTACCAACGCGATGCCAGGGCCACAGCCCTTGCCAGTCGTTCCAATAACACACTTGGCCTGTTAACCGGTAACCTTGCTGATCCTTTCTTTGCCCTTATCGCCAAGCATGTTGAAGAAGTGGCACGACAGCATGGCTGCCAGTTAGTCGTGGTCAGCGGCGGCCACAACGCCCAGCGGGAGAAGGAAGGGTTGGATTTTTTGATCAGCCAAGGTTGCGAAGCCATGGTGGTCCACTCAAAGATGCTCGATGATACTACCTTGCTGAGATACAGCGCGCAGTTACCTGCGATGGTGCTCCTCAACCGGACCATTCCCCAGATAGCCAATCGCTCTGTGTGGGTCGATAACCGCAAGGGGGCGGCTGAGTCAGTCAAATACCTGATTGACCATGGCCACCGTAAAATAGCTTGTGTCACCAGCGATCTACCGATTGAAGACAGGACGGACCGACTCGAAGGCTATCGAGATGCCATGCAACAAGCGAACTTGGCAATAGAGCCTAAATGGATCATCAATCAAAACTTCAGCGAGCACGGTGGCGAGCTGGCTGGTGAGCAGTTGCTAACCCTATGCCCAGAGGTTACTGCGGTTGTCACGTTCAACGATGTCATGGCGGCAGGATTGATGGCAAGCCTGCATTCACAAGGCTTGAATGTACCCAATGACATCTCCATTATCGGCTTTGATGATGTCCTGCTGGCCCGCTACCTCTACCCTCGCCTGTCAACCATGCACAACCCCATCGATGAAATGTCGGCCTATGCCGCCAAACTGGCATTGAAGTTAAAAGCCACAGGTGTAAACCCGCCAAGTGAGCACCAATTCGAAGCAACGCTTGTCGAGCGGCAAACCGTCACAAGCCCCAGAAAGGCCATTTTAAGCAAAAAACTGTGATGTATCTCATATGTACACACACCATGTAAGCGCTTACATGAAACCAGCACCTAGCTCTCATTTTGCATTTGGGTGCCCCCTTAACATTGTGTCATTGAAACAAACCTGTACTGACTTATAGAGGACAACACAATGACAAATACAAAGCCTCTGCCATCACTCCCGCTGGCGATAGCCCCTATCGCGGTAATGTTTGGCTTATTGGCAATTGGTTACGGCATGCTTGGACTGCGTATCGAACCGCTACTATTAGTTTCAGCCGCGTTTACTGGCTTTATCGCTTATCGCATGGGCTACAACTGGGATGACATCATGGGGGCTATTGTTGAGAAGCTCGCCAAAGCCATGCCAGTTATTCTTATTCTGGTCTCGGTCGGTGGCTTAATTGCCAGTTGGATGATCAGCGGCACTATCCCTTACATGGTGTACTGGGGCCTGAAAGTGATCAGCCCTGAATATATCTTGATTGCCGCCTTCTTTGTCACCAGCGTCGTATCCGTATGTACCGGTACTTCATGGGGCTCGGCAGGTACCGTCGGTGTCGCACTCATGGGGGTTGCTGCTGGCTTGGATGTCTCCCTTGCCGCTGCTGCTGGTGCTGTGGTTTCCGGTGCTTACTTTGGTGATAAAATTTCTCCGCTGTCTGATTCCACCAACTTCGCGCCTGTTGTATCTGGTACTACCCTTTACGAGCACATCCAGCACATGCTCTACACCACACTGCCTGGCTTTGTGATCGCTTCTATTGTCTTTTTCTTTGCCGGCCAGCACGGCGATATCGCCGGCGTTGCTGAGCCACAGAAAGTGGTTGAGATCCTAGCGGGTCTGGAAAGCCTGTATAACCTAAACATCCTGCTTGTTATCCCACCAGCGATGATCCTTTGGGGCGCATTGACCAAAAAACCAGTGATCCCTCTAATGCTGACGGCTTCGGCAATTGCACTTGGCTTGGGTATGGTGTTCCAAGGCTTTAGCCTACAACAAGGTTTCCAAGCCTATGTTGATGGCTTCAACATCAACATGTTCAGCGCCAATGGTCACGCAATCGACACCATCATTCCAGATGTTTCAAAGCTGCTAAACCGCGGTGGTTTGTTCTCGATGATGAGCACAATCCTATTGGTATTCTGTGCCTTTGCGTTCGCCGGCATTCTTAGCCTGACAGGTGCACTAAACGTCGTACTTGGCCACTTCCTGCACCTTATCCGCACCACTGGCCAACTAATCTTCTCAACAGTAATCGCTACCATCACCGTCGTATTCACCACATCCGACGGTAAGCTGGCACTGCTAATTCCGGGTGAGCTGTTCCAAAACGCCTACCGCAAGATGGGGTTAGATACCAAGAACCTATCCCGTACTATTGAGGATGCCGGTACCATTATTGAACCGCTAGTACCCTGGACTGCCGCAGGTGTTTACATGGCCGGAACCTTGGGCGTATCAACCTTGGATTACCTTCCATGGGCAATCCAGTGCTATACCGGCGTGATCTTCGCCATCATCTACGGATTTACTGGGTTCGGAATTGCTAAAGCGCCAGTCACTCAGGAAACAGAACAACACGTAACAGATCACTCAGCGGTTGCTGAAGCGAAATAAGGTAACACCATGACAGTAACTTTCGACCAGGTTCATGACCGCCGATCAACCGGCTCGCTCAAGTGGGATTTCATGACCGAAAAGCTCGGGCTTGATTCTGAAGAGCGCCTCCCGATGTGGGTATCGGATTATGATTTCCAAGCACCACCGGCAGTATTGAATGCACTCAACCAACGTATCGGGCATGGCATCTTTGGTTATGCCGAACGTAACAGCGACTACTACCAAGCGATCATCAACTGGTACCAACAGCAACATGGGATCACAATTGATCAAAGCTGGATCACTACGGTTCACGGTGTTCTGCCTGGCCTATCGATGTTGATCCAGATGCTGACACAACCAGGTGACAAGGTGGTCATGCAGACTCCGGGGTACGGCTCGTTCCGTAAGATCACTGAGCTTAACGATCGTGAAATTGTCGCTAACCCGCTAGTGAACGATAACGGCGATTATCGGATAGACCTAAGCCACCTGGAGCAATGCTTTGAGCAAGGCTGTAAGGTGATGATCTTCTGTAACCCGCACAACCCTGTGGGCAAAACCTGGTCACAAGAAGAGATCATGGCACTGGCTGAGCTATGTGCTCGCTATGATGTATGGCTACTCAGCGACGAGATCTGGGGAGACTTGGCCATGCCGGGCCATCAGTATCATTCAGCCCTTGCGTTACCTGAGCGTTTACAACAGCGCCTTGTTGTTGCCACTGCCGCGAGTAAGACATTTGGCCTGTCATCGCTTCGGATATCTAATTTCATGATCCCAAATAGCGAGCTCAAAGCATCTTTTATCCGTAGGCTTGATGCACATGGTATGGATGTTTATAACAGTCTAGCAATGTGTGCAGCGACGACCGCTTATCAATCTTCTGGGGATTGGCTTAATGCCTTAAAACTCTACCTTCAGGGCAATATCGATACCTTAGCGACCTTTATTGAAAAAGAGCTACCTCAACTGCAATTCCTGCCACCACAAGCTGGCTATTTGGCCTGGGTGGATTGTCGTGAACTTGGACTTGATGATGCTGTTCTAGAGAAAAAGATGGTTGAAGCAGGTATCGTACCCAGCATGGGACTTGCTTTCGGCACGGAAGGCTCGGGCTATATCCGCTTGAACCTAGGTTGCCCGCGAGAGACCCTGCTTGAGGCATGCCAGCGGTTGAAAGCGGCTCTGGCGGGATAAGTCACTTCTGATCACTCATCTATCAGAACGTAGAGTGACTAAACCTCGAAAGGATCTGATTGTGTCAGATCCTTTTTTATTGGGCTCTCGGGCTTGCCTGCTTGTATAGGCAATGAGAAAACACAACGACTCAGCTCTTAATTGTATATATTTAACCTCACCCACCATGGTCAATAAATAAGCATAAGATCTCATTTTGGCAACATTGTTAACATCAAGATCACAAACAATTCAATTGTAAACTTACAGAGCACTCTTTTGTATATACATTATTATCAATTAAACAAGGAGAGTGATATGAGTCAAATGAGTGAATCTACCCCCTCCCATACCCATCATTGGTTTAGGCTATTGGGGTTAAGTGCTGTCGGGATCTTTATCTTTTTTATACCAGTCACCTTTAACGACAAACAAAGTATCCCCCTCGATCATATTGTTAGCTTTCTCAAAACCAGCCTTGGCAGTGGTGCTGCTTGGTATGCCATAGCAATGATTTTAGCTGGGGCTATCTATCCCTTGGTAACAGGAAAGTGGCGACAAAGTACGACTGAAAAAGTATTCCTTGTTCTAAAATGGCTAGGTGTGGTTGCAGCTATCTTAGCGGTTACTAAATCAGGTCCCGCCATCTTGCAACAGCCTGATATGCTGCCATTTCTGTTTAACAAGTTAGTCATATCCGTGGGATTAATCGTTCCCGTCGGTTCCGTTTTTCTGGCTTTCCTAGTCAGCTACGGCTTGCTGGAAACCATTGGGATTCTACTGCAGAAATTAATGCAACCAGTGTGGAGGACGCCGGGCAGAAGTGCCATTGATGCTGTTGCATCATTTGTAGGTAGCTACTCTATTGGTTTGTTGATTACAAATCGTGTGTATGTTGCGGGCCATTACAGTGCCCGGGAAGCAGCCATTATCGCGACTGGGTTTTCCACTGTTTCAGCCACATTCATGATCATTGTTGCCAAGACCTTAGACTTGATGCCGGTATGGAACCAGTATTTCTGGCTCACCTTACTCATTACCTTCATTGTCACAGCGATTACGGTGCGCCTTCCCCCGCTGTCACGTATCAACAATGATGCGCAGCATAGGGAACCGAGTACAGTAAAAGGAAGCCGATTCAAAGTGGCAATTGAAAACGGCCTAGCCGTGGCCGAGAAAGCCCCACCGATTGGCAAGAACATCTTGGACAATTTAAAAGATGGTTTAGTCATGACAATCAGCATCTTACCCTCAATTATGTCTGTGGGTGTTATTGGCTTACTCGTCGCAAAATACACCCCAGTATTTGATTGGATCGGCTATTTATTCTACCCAGTAACCTTGATCTGGGGCTTAGATGATGGAATGGCATTGGCCAGAGCAAGTGCTTCCGGGTTAGCAGAAATGTTCTTGCCTGCCTTACTCATGAAAGACGCTGATATTATTGCCCGCTTCTCGGCCGGTGTCGTTTGTGTATCCTCGATACTGTTTTTCTCGGCTTCGATTCCATGCATTCTGGCAACAAGGATCCCGCTAAATGTTTTCCAGCTTGTCATAGTCTGGTTCATCAGAACTTTCCTAAGCCTAATGCTCGCTATCCCTACTGCACTGTTTTTATTTGGCTAATATATTGAAAAAGGATCTGACTAAGTCAGATCCTTTATTTTTAAATCAACCCACTATTAATTGGAATCAATGCCCCGGAAAGCTGATGCCTCGTCGGCTGACTGATATCTATCATGATGCTTGCCATCTGTGCCGGATCGACAAAGTCAGCGGGGTTAATATCAGGTAAGGCATTTCTGTTTACTTCGGTATTAATGATGGTTGGCAAAACTGCATTGACGGTAATATTGGTACTAATCAGCTCTGCCGCCAAACTCTCAACTAAGCCGTTCAGCGCCATTTTGGAGGCCATATAAGGGCCAAAACCTGCACCAATAAAACGTGAAGTATCCCTTGCCGAAACAAACACCATACTACGTCGGTCTTCACCCAACATCATTGGTACAAGAGCTTTTGCCATAGTCCAAGCGGTCTTGAAGTTGGCATTGAATAGGCGTTCGACTTCTTCTGGTTCAACATGTTGCCAGTGATTCCAAGAAAATACCCCAGCACAATGATAGTGAGCATCTATCGTACCCAGGTGAGCTAGTGCTACTGTCGCCATGCTATGTGCTGATTCTATGTCGGCCATATCGCCATAGACAATTTTTATCGCACCTCTATGCCTGTCCTCTAGTTCGGCGCCTCTTTGCTCATCTCCTACCCGAGCGAAGCCAACTAACTTGGTGCCCTCTGATATGAGTTGTTCGATAATCTTGCTAGCCACTTCAGAAAATGGGGCTGCGACAGTTGCTGTTTTGATCATTAGATACCTCTCTTTTTTCAGGAGTATATCTGAATACCTTTTGCCATTGCCGCAAAGCAATTTTGCTTTATATGCATCCCATATGTATTTAACCCTTATCGAAGAAGTTGCAAGCTTGCCCTTTCGCACATGAACTGGGCAAACTCTGTACCTTGCCGAATTTCCACTTCCTTGACTAACTCGGTCAGTAAAACTTCCAGATCTTCGACACCTTTTGTACTCGCCGATTGCGCCATGTAATCGGCAATACTTTGCCTTGCTTCCTGCTTTTTACACATTGTTTAATCCTTTACGTTGAATCCCAGTCAACCTCATCTTAATTTTCAGTCCATATTCTTCAACTGATCGCGCTCACAAAACTTTTTTCAAAAACAAAATTAAACAATTTAAAATCAGTGATTTAAATTAAATTGTCGTGAAATGACTTTGACTTTTTGAATTGGCAATAACACTCCATTACAACTCATTTTGAATTTTAAGCATCCGGTAGAAGCCATTAGTCAAACGCTGGTTTGATTTCATTCGCGGCTCCATTAATTTTATCTCGTTTTGCTTAGACCAGACCAAATCATCTTGATGACGACCTACCTGCCAGAATTTATCGGGATTTCCTGCCTGTAGATACATCTTTAAATCACGGGCAAATTCATCACTTTCAACAAGCAGTCCCAACTCTAAGTTCGTCATATCAGATCGCGGATCAAAATTCGAAGAGCCAATAAAAGAGATCCTGTTATCGGCAATAAACGCTTTGTTGTGGTAGTAGCCATGGCTATTAAAATAATTGCTTGAATGTAACGAGTGGCTATCGTATTCAAACACTTTTATGCCCAAGTCCAGTAAAGCTAAACGATAGGTCTGGTAGTAAGCGGCTGCGAATGGCGAATCATTGGATGCTACTGAGTTTGTCAATACGGTAACATCGACATCACGTTCGACTAATGCAGAAAACATCGAATCATGCTCTTGAGACTGAATCATATAGGGTGTAGAAAGCACTAATTCTTTTTGGGGCCATTCATTAATATTGGCAAAATGCTCTATACGTTTGCGCAGGTATGACTGACTATCACTACGTTTACGCTTTGAGTCAAACATTGGGAAAAGATCAGCTTCAATATATTTGGGATCTGGCAACAGCTCCAATTTTCGCTCTATCGACTCTACAATCATCTGGTTGTTAGCAATGTTTTGCTGGTAGGCCGCGGCAAAAGAACCATCATGGCGCTTCGCGCTATAAGCGATCACAGCTCTGACGGGCACCACCAGTTCGCTGACCCATAACTGATCAAAGTTCTCTTCATAGGCGCTAATCACCTCACCTTTAACAAGTACATCGAGATCAAAAAAGTTAGCATCAGGGCTAAAACCAAAATAGTCATCACCTATATTTCTTCCACCAAGCACCATTAACTGACCATCAACATTGAAATACTTTTCATGCAGGCGGTGGTTTAGCCGTTCACGGTGCATTTCGAAGTCTGCTGCGCGGGTTAGCCATCCCATCTTTCTGGCGTTAAATGGGTTAAACAGCTTTATAGACAGGTTCGGGTGTCTATCAATATCAACCAGCCATTTTTCATCGAATATCAACAGATCGTCGACAATCACCGACACTTTCACACCCCGCTTTGCCGCAGCGAGCAGTTCATTCCACAATGTCATGCCTGAGGCGTCAGCGTTCCAGCTAAAGTATTCCACTTCTATATACCGCTCAGCGTTTCGTACAGCCTGGATACGGTATGCCAAAGCCTGAGGCGCCTCGGGGATCAAAAACACCTCTCCCTGATAGGCTGTGGGTAAAGACATTGACTCTTTGTTTAACCATTGCTCAGGTTTGGCTGAACAGCCAATCAACAGAGAGGGTACTAAAATGCATAGTATTCTAAATAGTAATTTAGTAGCTAACAGTTTATCGCTGAGCTTGTTTATTAACGTCATTATATTAAATTAGGTGGGTGATTTATTAGTATTAAACAATATAAGATTAAACAGAGGCTGAATAACTCAAAATGATTGAAGGGCTTGATCCTACAAACTGGATATAGGGATATTACGTCTACATGGTACATTATAAAAAGTCAATTCAACCTTATTAATCAACACTATAGAAGAATTAGGATTATGCTATCAATACCTCATGAAATATCTTTTGGTGAGATTTATTTACCTCCACTACTTGTTGTCATGACAATAGCATATTTACTAGCAATCAGTGTATCAAACATCTGTGGAAAGCTCGGTTGGCATAAATACATTTACTCGCCTGCCATTGCTGAGTTCTCCCTCATGGTTATTTTTGTAGAAGTATTTAGTCGATTCATTGCAATTGTATAAATTCAGGCCATACCATGTTTAAAAAACTCATTTTCACTATCCCGCTAGTTGCACTTGCAGGGCATATTCTGATCAATAAATATGAGCAGATGGATCATTACCCTTGGACACGTGATGCCCAAGTACGCGCTCATATTATTCAGATTACTCCCCGTGTAACAGGGCCAATCATACACCTTGCCGTTACGGATGATAGCGAAGTGAAAAAAGGCGATTTGCTGTTCGAGATCGATCCAAGTATCTATAAAGCGGATCTCGAGAAAGCAGAAGCCCAAGAACAGCAGGCGACAGAGCAACTGAAAAAAGCCAAGAACGAGGAAAGCCGCTCGTTGGCATTGTCACGTCGTCAGCCAGGTTCGGTGCCAATCCTGAACCTCAATAACTTGCACATTGCCGTTACCACGGCTCAGGCAAACCTCGCGGCAGCGAAAGCCGTTGTTCACGAAGCAAAGTTGAACCTAGCATTCACAAAAGTGATCGCACCGGCGGATGGCTATATTACCAACCTCAACCTACGTGAAGGTACTCAGGTTGTGGCCAATCAACCGACCGTCGCCCTGATAGACAAACACAGTTTCTGGGTAGAAGGTTTCTTCAAAGAAACAGACCTGCAAAATGTCAGTCAAGGTGACATGGGCGTGATTACCCTAATGATGCACCCTGACCAACCGTTTGAAGGCAAAATTTCGAGCATCGGTTACGGTATTTCACAGCAAGATGGCAGTACTGGCAATGCTTTGCTTCCTACGGTGAACCCAAACTTCGAGTGGATTCGCCTTGCCCAGCGTATCCCGGTTAAATTTCACTTTGAAATGCCACAGGATGATATTCAGCTTCGTGTAGGAACCACTGCATCTGTAAAAATCATTAAAGAAGAGAGCAACTAATGATGTTGAAGCTCAGCCCAGCAACCAAAGAAGCACTTAAAGTCGCGATTGCTTTTACGCTATCGATCGTGATCGCCATTGCTTTAGGATGGCAGAAGCCCTACTGGGCAGCGATCTCTGTCATTGTTGTTGCGGCGAACGACAACTACAACGTAGCAATCAAGCATGGACGCAACCGACTGTTTGGTACAATCGCAGGTGTGATTTTTGCCATCTTCAATGTCCACTACTTTGCTCAAGACAGAGAGATGTTCATTTTCAGCGTCCTGTGCTTTGCAACCATCTGCGTCTATATGTCCAATTGGCAGCGTTATGGCTATGCTTTCAAGATGGCATTCACCGTCGGTATTATCATTGCTGCCATGGGCCAGTTCGACAGTTTCTCAACCTTTGATTTTGCTGTACTGAGGGTGCAAGAGACAACACTGGGGATCTTGGTTTACTCCCTTGTTTTCCAATTTTTATGGCCAAGAAACACTGAGTCACTTTTTAAGCAATTCATTAGCCAACTTACTGATAGGCATATTGAGCAAGTTGAAAGGCAACTCACCGCTCTCTATCTATCAGGACGTTGCAGTGACATTTCTGATGACGAAAACAACCAGTCTAATGAAGAAAGTAACCAGTTAGCATTACTGTTAAAGGAAGCTATTTCCGATAGTTCTCGTATTTACTCAGAGCGCAAAATATGGATGAAGCTTGCCGCGTACTTACTAGACGCTAAGGATGAAAAGGCCGCATCAACCGATAGCAGTGACACGCTAAAAAAACATCTGCAGCAAAGGTATCTGACCCTGCAGCAAATAAAGCGACTGCTTTGTCGCCATGATATCGAGGCCATTGGTCGTATAACGTCAGTGTCGTCAATGAAACCGATAGAGATCAAGAATGATTTCTGGGGCGAAGTGAAAAATGCACTGATTGCCAACTATCAAAATCGCTTGATCTATGTTTTCCGTGCGTTGGCGGCACTGAGCACATGCTATGCATTGTGGATTTATTTACCTATGCCTGCTGGTATTCTATTTCCATTAATTGCATCAAGCTTTGTCAATGCGCTGTGTGATGCACCATCAGCTTATTATAAATATGCAGTATTGGGGATTTGCACTTTCAGTGTTTTATTCTTGTTAGAATATATTTTTATTCTGCCTGCTCTCACAGAGGTCTATGAACTTGCTGCGTTTTACTTTATCAACATCTTTTTGGTGTGGAAAATGTTTGCGGGGCCACAGTTATCTGTATTGAGAGTCCTAGGGGGGAATATGCTGGTCGTTCTGACAATGACAGCCCTATATTTAACCCCGGTATATTCAATCACCCAATCTCTTAATATGTTGCTGTTTATTTTCATCATATTAATAGTTGTTAGGTTCTACACCATGCTCACGGAGGAGATTGGTGAAGGGATGATGGGGAAAAACACTCTGGGTCCTAGGTCCTAGGTTCTGGGCCCTGGATTCAGAATTCTGCTGATTGAATAATTAGTTTATCCAATTAACACCCATTACCGTATCAACATATATAGGAAGTTATTCTATTCAAAGAGTAGCTTCTCTTTTTTTGCTCAACATTAATTTAGTGTACACATACCATGACTTATGAAATATCGACCTTGATGTCGTTTACTTTTGCGATCCTATTGTTATTTATAGGCAAAGGGTTAATTGAACGTTTTGAGGTTTTACAAAAATATTCATTTCCCGAACCGGTTATTGGCGGTTTTGTCTGCGCGGCAAGCGTTGCTGCACTCTATTACTTTGCCAATATTGAAGTCTCCTTTTCGTTAGAAATAAGAGACTTCCTTTTATTGTATTTCTTTGCTGGTATTGGGTTACAGGCAAAAATCAAAACCCTACTCAAAGGTGGCAAGCCGCTGCTTATCTTATTGGTACTTGCTGCCAGTTTTATCTTCCTACAAAACGTAGTCGGCATGAGCGTAGCCTCTTTGTTTGGACTCGATCCTAAGGCGGGTTTGCTGTCAGGATCAATCAGTTTGATTGGTGGTATCGGAACCACACTGGCCTGGGCACCAACCTTCGTCCAAGATCTGGGTATCAGCAATGCCATGGAATTAGGCGTTGCATCCAATACCGTCGGCCTAATTACAGCGTGTGTCATCGGCGGCCCGATTGCCAACTACTTATTGAAACGCCATAAGCTCTCAGCGTCTAAAGACCATGACCTAACGATTGGTTCACAGTTTGATGAAGCGCAAAAGGTTGAATTGAGCCATTATGCGGTATTGTGGGCATGGGCCTGGCTTAATGTAACCATTACCATTGGCTACAGCATCGATAAGTTGCTAAAAGCCAGTGGAGCCAACCTACCACTGTTTGTGAGTTGTCTACTTGCGGGCATTATTGTAGGTAACACTGGCCGTTTATTATTTACCAAAAACAAAACCCAAGAAAAAATTGTCCAAGGCCAGAAGGGCTTGGCAATGATCTCTGATATCTGTCTGGGTATGTTCCTTACAATGGCGCTGATGGGACTTAAACTATGGGACTTAGAAGGGCTATTTGGCTATATCTCTGTGATTATGTCGGCACAAATTCTATTGTCTATTGTGTTTACCCTCACAGCTGTGTACTACATGATGGGGCGCAACTATGACTCTGTTGTCATTTGTTCTGGCTTCGGTGGTATTACTCTGGGTTCGACGGCAACAGCCATCGTCAACATGACAGCAGTCACCAGCAAATATGGCTCTAGCCCACAAGCTTTCATCGTCGTACCTTTGGTTTGCGGCTTTTTCATCGACATAATCAATGCCTTGATGATAGGTTTTTTCGTCGGGCTATAAGACACATTAACTTCAAAGAGATCGATCAACATCGATCTCTTTTCATATTCTCATCTCTAACCATTCATAATTTCAATAAAGCATTCTCTTATGGCCCATATTTTACCCAATAGAAAGCGTATCCTAGATTTAACATCAGACAAAAAAACTGAGAAGACAATTCCGATGGGAAACCATTAATGCGATTTCATATAAGATTAGTGGCTTGTTGTTTGTCATTGGCAGCTACTTCTTCTTTCCAAGTCAAACACAAAATCAGATAATTGGGTCTTGGGTATTCCTTTCAGCTTCAATGATTTATTTACTGGTTAACCTACACGACCTACCTTCATGCTAGGCTCTGTTTTGTTTTTCGTCGCATCAATACCTGCCTTATGGAACTTTGAGTACGTAAACGACAAAGTGGTTGTTCAAGAAGCGATAACACTTACGAAAAAGCAGTAAAAATAAGCTAATTAAAGTAGATAACATTAAATTATTTTGTATTCACTACGATAAATTAGAAGTTTAAGTCCGTAACACATTATCAGTAGTGGATGTAGCAATAACTCGAATTCGAAATTGACGGATGTAACCCTCCAAAACCGATTGTCCCTTTTTTAACCACCAGCTTACTATACCCCTCAAGAAAGCACTTTAACGCCACCAACTGATTCCATAATTTACTGAATTTGATGAACAATTTATCCATATAGTGAGAAGATTATGAAAAACATCTCTAAGGCTATCATCCCCATCCTACTATCTTTTAGTACATCTACGTTTGCTACATTCGATATGGATATCTATAACGATGAAGAAGCAACATGGGTGAGGGTAACAAAAAATGGAGTGCCTGTACCCAATGCTAAAGTGACTAGTGACCATACTGGAGGCAACACTTTTATTACTGATGAACGAGGAGAAACTTTTCTCTTTACTCATTCCATCCGAACAGGAAGTGTAAATTTTGTAGCCGTAAACGATAGCGGGGAAACTATCTCTAAAATGTATATTATCGATAACAATGGCTAATCATTAACAATGACGAACTCAAAAATAAAAAAGCCGACAATATTAACTATTGTCGGCTGTCTATTTAACTCATTGCTTTAGAAGCGATAGCCCAGATTCAACGTCACTGAATCTCGGTCTTCACCCGTACTGTACATACCCGTAATGTTGTAGTTTTTACCCAACTCTTTGTTGAAGCCAACGGTATACGTCCAACGGTCGACATCAATTCCTACCCGGTATGGCATGGTAATGGGAATACCACCAGCCTTGAAATTAACGTTACCTTCGAGGTAATCATCATAATCCTGATACTCTGCACCGACAAAGACCTGTGCTCGATAGTCCGGCATCTGATAACCAATTAATGGCTGGTAAGTGGCAATGCCATCCCCCCAGTCATCGGCACCATCTAGCTTGGTCTTAGTATAGGTCGCCGTTGCTGAAGCAAAAAAGTTTTTATAGCCAACGGCCAAAGTAGTACCCACCCCTACAGAGCTATAGCGAAGGTGGATCGGTATATTTAGATCTACAGCATTCATTTCAGGGATTTCAAGCAAATTACAATCTACAACACAGATTGGCTCGTCATTGCCCTTGAACTGAGTTTTTACCTTGGCATTGATATCAATTTGACCAATGTAACCGAACACATTCCAGAATGGTAAGATGTTGACGTCACCTCGTAAGGTAACACTTTTGGCATTGATTTTAGCAGTTGTTTTTTCTGGATCGAAAAATTTTGCAATAAGGTTAGGGTCCAGACCAAACACACTAAAACTGGTTAAATCCATGTTCAAATCTTGGTCACGGTAAGCTAGCGACACGCCGTATGGCATTGGTAAATCAATCCCCTTACGGCGGATCATATCTCCCATTAATGGAAACGTTCGATCTAACTCTACCCGCTCTTCACGATAACGAGGATCAGAGACTTCACTCATCAGATCTTGGTTGAGAACAACAACTCCCATATCACTATCATCATAATGGGCTACTGGAGTGGTGACGTATTCAAGCTTAATTGGTTTTTTCTTTTTTTTACCCGTTGCAGTAATGGTTTTCTTTTTCATAACAACATCACTGCCAGGTTGGGCGTCAAAAAGTACAACCTGAAGGTAGTCATCAATTTTATAGTCAGCAAAAGTAAATGGTTGTGAATTCCTCACTTCCATTTTAGTTACTTTCCCCTGCTCGACATACAATTTCACTCGCATAAACCTGAAATAAGCAACATCTTGTGGCAAGCCAAATTTTGAAAAGTTAAAGCTGATAACCGCTGAGTTATCACCTGTTTTAATATGGCTAACAGAGCTTTTATCATAACTGTCAGCATAATTTCTTAGGCGATATTCGTTTCGGGTAATTTTGGAAATTTGGTCCAAAACATCTTCATTCTTGCTTAGCTTTTTTTCGTCATACTTCACTCGAAGATCGATATTGCCCTTATGGTCAATACTTTGTACAAGATATGCTTCTGATGAATCGACCTTACCATCATAAGTGACCGTCTTTTTGACATGCTCAACAAGATCACTCGCCTGAACCAAAGAGCTCAAGGCATACTTAGGGATATCTTTCGAAATCTTATACTGTTCAAAGACATCCATTTTCTGTTCTTGTTGCAATTCTTGCTGCATTGAAGCTAAGACTCTGCGCTCCTCTGCCAGAGAAACGTCGGGAAAGGCCGCAAGCAATGCAATCGCACCCATGCTCAATGCCCTATTAGACGGTTTAGAAAACAATTTATTTGCTTGAATCATAATTAAACTGCTAGACACAAATAATCAGGACATCAAGCACATTGCTTGATGGAACCTTGAGTAAAGAAAATAGAATTATGTGGCGAAGCACATATATACTACGGTTAATGTGCCGTGAACTTTATGCTATTATTTAATATTATGATAATCACTTTTGTAGGATCTCTCCCTACATACATTATTTTCTTGGCTATTTGAATTATTTAACCCTCACTTTTGATGGACGGAACCATCGTTATTTAAATTTTAATTTTATATCCTCGCTTATGTAGGATTCCTTCCTACACTGCCATAAATAAACCTTTCAAAACATTTCAAACTATTATATTTTAATAAGTTGCTAATCGATGTAATTCAAACAATTACCCTCAATTAATAGGGTTAACAATCATATCCATTTATTTCAGCCAATGGATACTCACATCATTGCACACACAACTTATTTACTTTTCAGGTATTAGCTCAATGAATTTTAGTTTTGAACAGCTTCTCGCATTTGTCTCTGTTTGTGAGCGTCAGTCATTCAGTAAAGCCGCGATGAGCCTAAACAAACACCGGACTACTATCGGCCAAGTCATCACCAACCTAGAAGATCAGCTTGCCATCGAACTGTTCGAACGTGCAGGTCGCAGCGTTATCCCAACCGAAGACGGTAAGTTACTGTACTTATATGCAAAGCAAGCCGTAGAACAAGCTAAAACCTTTGATAAAGTCGCGCTCAGCCTCTCCTACGGTGGATTGGAAAGTATCACTATTGGCTATACCAGTTTTATTCCCCACCCTGCCCTAGCCAAATTGAGAACCCAACTGCTTAAAGACTTCCCTTCGATGAAGGTCAATTTTATGGTGATGACCAAAGATGAGGTCGTCAAAGCTCTTCATGCCGGCACCGTACATATTGGGTTGACGATTGGCCGAGATTCCAAAGCCATCGATAGCTTAGATCGCACTTTCCTCAGCTATGCCAAATTCAAGGCCTTTGTCCATAAAGACAGCCCACTGACACGCCTATCTGATGATGAAGTACTGAGTGGATTGAAGTCGAGCCGCCAGTTTGTTTTGCGTTCACTACTCGATGAAGGGTTTGGTGAAAGCTCGATCTTTTCACCTGATTACGAAGTCATTGAGCAATTGTCATTGGTTATCAAGTTTATCCGTGAGGGACTTGGTTGGTCATTCCTACCGCAATCTGTCATGAAGTCTTCCTACGCCACAGAAAGCTTTGCAGAAGTGAAGTTAAAGGAGTTTGGGTTTGCACCACAAGTACCGGTTATCATGCTGTGCCCCCACTCCAAGCAAATTGGCAATATCAAACAATCCATTATCAAGAGCATCGAATCATTCATTGACTAAGCATTATTATTGCAAACAACCTAATCACATCCTTTAGCCCCCTACTTGGGGGCTTTTCACTTCACAAAGCTCAAAAACATTGGCAGACCCGGTTTATTATTTAGATTCAGAGCCTTAACATAATCTGCATCTATCCATTCCATATAACACTGCTGGACTTCAAATCAAAAAAAGGTGCCAATGGTTATCCATTGGCACCTTTTCCTTTAATCAAATTGCCTTTAAAACGGCTTGCCAAAGAACAGGTAGACACTACTTTCCCCAGTGTCAGCATGGCCAAAGGAAACCGCTGCTGCTCCCATCGGCGTTTCCGAACTCAAGAAGACACTCCCGGCTTTAATCCATTCATCGAAATTTGTGTTCGGGTTCTCGGTCCACACGTTACCTATCTCGGCAGAAGCGCCAATGAATACCGGCCATTCGGTACCAACCAATGATTTATCGAGCTTGTAAGCATACACCCCCGTCGCCAATGCCTTGTGATTACCCAACAAGCTATCGCGGGCATAACCTGAAAGGTTCAAAAAGCCACCTAAGGAGACCAAATTCGCCAGGCTTTCCTTGTCTTGCTCAACCGATTCAACGTTGACCCGGCCGATAAAGTTATGCGAGCCAATATGGGTCGCCCCTTTCCAGTCCAGTTGATATTGCCAAAAGTCCCCAGCACCACCACCTTCGGTAACAAAAGAGTCTGCATCACTGGTTTTGTAGCCAACTTTGGCCTTCAGTTGCTGACCTGAAGTCGGGAATAAGGTGCCATTGAGGGTATCATAGCCAAACACCAATTCAGGACCATGCAACCAGTAGTCTCCCAGCTTACCAATGAGGTTAGTATTTAGGGCTTCGAAGCGACCTTTTTCATACCGATAGGTCAATTCTAGATTGGCGTTATTGGAGAAATTTGCACCTAGCCCGCCATAGACCTGCCCCGACTTTTGATTCAAACGGGTAAACGGCGCTCCTTCAGTATTCACAAAAGCATTCCAGCGCTTCCTGCCATACTCTCCCCCCACAATAGTATAAAGGCGTTGCGAGCTATCAAGCGGTTGGTACCAATCAGTGGCCAGCAGATAATCTGTCCCCAGGCTTACGGCCGTACGCCATTGGCCACCGGTGCCAAGCACGTTATTGACGGTCAAAGCGCCATCAACCGATAGTTTCAAATCATCGTTGAAACTGTCTTCAAAGTGAATCCCGACATCAAATACATTTGGGCCCCAGCTTTTTTCTTCCGTCTTAACTACCAAGGTTGACTCACCGTTGTGATTACTCTCAACAGAGGCACCAACACGTTCAAACTGATCCATTGCATAGACTTCAGCAACAGCATCTTCAACACGCTCCGCATTGATATCCTCGGTCGGCAGGTGTTTCAGCTTACTGAGTATGTGGCCATCAGATACCTGACTGTTATTACGCAGTTCGATTCGAGATACCGGCTTACTGCTGTGGATAAGAGCCTGTCTTTTGCGTTGCTTGTCCTGCTGGTATGCGGCGTAGTCTGACTGACTCAGCGATAGTTCTGATAAACTCGTCAGCTGCCTCTTGGCTGCAATCTCTCCCTGGGGAACAATACGTTTCATTGCGCTGAAATCAGTCATCTTGACGCCATCAACGCGCGGCATTATCAAAATGTCATCACTTTCCAGTAGTGCAACTTGCTGATTTCTGTTTTCATTGGTCAGGAAACCGCTTAATTGACCGACTACGGCAAAAATTGAATCAATACCGTCTTCGCTGCGTAGCGGAGCACCAATATCGACCGCAATGACAATATCAGCACCACTTTCTTTAGCTACAGAGACCGGCAAGTTATTCACCATACCGCCATCCGCTAGCAATTTACCGTCCCGTTTGATCGGTGCAAGGAACCCAGGTACCGTCATGCTCGCCTGAAGGGCTTCAACAAAATCACCATCATGGAGGACAACCTCACTGCGATCTGGCATATTCGTTGCCACTGCCCTAAACGGTACAGGCAGTGAGTCGAACGAATCGACAGTTGGCACAAGGCCTACTGATCGGCGGATAAGCGACGACATGGTTTGTCCCTGCAAGGCACCTTTTGCCACCTTGAATTTACCATCACCCATTCCCATATGAGGATCGATGGGAAAAGCATCCCTGAACTGCTTGTCACGATAACTGAGTTGCTCCCTTGGGATCTCATCTGAAAAGCCAGAGTTGAAATCCAATGACATCATAATGGTCTCAATTTGCTCTGCATTATAACCCAGGGCATACAACCCACCGATATAAGCACCGATAGACGTACCAGAAACAAAATCAACGGGGATACGATTTTCCTCTAGTACTTTCAGAACACCGATATGAGCGGCACCTTTGGCGCCACCGCCACCCAGTACCAGGCCTATTTTCGGCCTTTCATCAGCAACAGACACTGTGCTTATTACGAATAATATTGACGCCAGCAAACGACGGGGTTGAAGTTTCATTGAGCCCTCAGTAATTTTATTAAATGAGTCAGTTTGCTCCATGACAAATGGAATAGTAAAAATGCAGTGTGCCTGCGGAGCAATGAAGGTTGATATACTAAATTAAAATGATAAACATGTTTCCTTGCTGGCAGCTTAATATATTTTTCCGCTTGAATGATGACATCCTACATAAAGGATTATTTCAATACCGATATTAAATATAAAATTATCTCAGCGCTAGCGGTAGTCATTACCATTAGCGCAATAACTTTTTAAACACAATTTATGAGATTAACAATGAAAAAGATGACCAAAGTACTTATCCCTGCATTTCTTTTAGCCAGCACCTCAGCATTTGCCGCTTTGGACCTACATTTCACCACAGAGCATAACGCCGCATGGGTAAAAGTTACTGATAATGGTGCGCCAGTAGAAAATGCAGCTGTAACCACAGATCATACTGGTGAGAAAACCTTTACTACGGATGCTGAAGGTCGTACTTACATCTTTATCCCTGAAATTCACTCGGGTGCTGTGAATTTCACCGCCGTGGACGATAAAGGCCAATCTGTTTCGAAAAAGCAATATATTAAAAACGAAAAGTAATAAAATCAAAAAATAAAAGGTGCTATCTAAACTAGCACCTTTTTTATTATCATAGATGATAATTTACTCCTATCATCACCCCAGTATTATTACTTGCCGCTTCACCACGATCTGACTTATAGTTCATCTCAATATAGGCATACTTGAATACCATTCTAACCCCTGCACCATAATATTGAGCCGTCTCTTTGACTTTTTCCACTTCGCACTTTTCCTCAAAACATGTCTGCTGGTGATACGAATAATAAACTGAGCCTGTTTCGAGAAAGGGTTTTATCGCGAAATACTCATGTGCTTGATAGTTGTAGCCGAGTTCCACACCAAACCTTGCTACGCTCTGTGCTTGACCGTCAGTTTTGGGGTTGCCGTTATCTTGATACTGTAATTTGAAGCCAAAAAAATCAGTAAAATCAGCACCAATTTCAAAGGCGTAAGCGCTTCCCGCACCTGAACTCTGGTATACCCCTCCTCCGACTCTGACATCTACGTCCGAGACGGTCTGGCTGGCCCAACTCTCCGCTGATTTAGCCGGAAAGGCCAATAGTGTCATCAATGAGATGCTAGTAATAAGTAAAGGTTTCATGGCATGTATCATTAGGAGGGGATAATATTGAATGAAGAAAACTATTTTAAAGTCTTACAGCATATGCTTCATAACCAGCTTAATAGGTTGTAAAGAATAAGGAGTGACTATTCGCCTGATTGTTATTTAATACAACAGAAAATAACCCGTAGGGGTAAAGGTGTATTGAATGCGTTTGCTCCCCCTTGAGTTCTGCTGACATCAAAGGACTAAGCTCCTCACTATCAACCAGTTCTAATACCGCATTGTCTTTCATTTTACCAACGCAGCAAGTACGCATTCCTGCCCCATATCGTTCAGATATTTTCTCTACCAGTTCATCGTGAATAAGATGTACATCGGTTTTTGTAACGGTTTTAGGTAGAAAACCACAGAAGTCAACAATCTCTTTATGTGTAAGGTAGTTGTATGTTTGATTAGGGTCTAATTGCCACTTAACACCCTGACTTAATAATATTTTCACTGAATCATCCGTCTTCTTTTTTACAGTGGAACATTCCTGTCTCTTTATCGAATTGACAATGCTCTTTCTTATGGTGTTTATCGTGTGCATATATAGGCTGAGATACAAAAAGAGCTAACAGAAAAATAGCAAACCATTTTTTATTCATGTGACACCTCAAAAAAATCCCCTTTCCTCATCGGTAAGGATTGAGAAAAGGGGTAAGCATAGCTTCAATTTACAATGAACAGGAATTAGTGAACGTCACCCAACAAGCAACTTCTTACTATTATGACCACTCTCATTATCACAATAGTGTTGTGGGCTAATTCGGTTATATTTATACCCGATTTATTTATTCGATTCACATCGGTTTGTGATTTGCTTTTATAATTATTTTATGCTTGATGAGGTAGGAAGAAATCCTTCATAAGCGATTATGTTTGCTGCCATCACGAGCCCTATCATAGATAAATCTCTATCCACCATTTACTCACCATGTCTGAATATCATACTTTTTGTTTACTGTTCTTCATTACTCTGCTGGTAGTCATGATTAACAATAAAACGATCCGCTTACAAACGACGATAGCTATCACCGCTGGTACATTGTTAGTTTCTGCATTTCTGAAACTGATCAATGCTACTCAATGGGCAACTATATCTAGTCATATTATTGAATTAATTCAACATATTAATTTTGAGCACTTCCTGCTCCACGGTATTTTGGGTTTACTGCTGTTTGCCGGTGCTATCAATATCGACATCAAACGGTTATCAAGACAGAAATGGGAGGTAATGATACTCGCCTTATTAGGCACATCAATATCGACCGTGTTTATCGGTGGCATCCTTTTCAGTTTGTGTCAGGTGATTAACTTCCCATTATCGCTGATTCATTGCCTATTGTTTGGTGCTTTAATCTCACCGACAGATCCTATTGCTGTCCTGGCGATAGTGAAGAAACTCGGCGCACCAGAAAGTATCACCTCCCAGATAGAAGGCGAATCCCTGTTTAACGATGGTATAGGCCTAGTCATCTTCAGCTCCCTTTACACCCTCGCGTTTAGCTCTGAGCCTATTTCAATTGCGACAGTGGGTAATGTGTTTTTAACAGAAGCGGTAGGAGGCATCATAGTTGGAGCTATCTTTGGCATCTGCTGCCACACTGCTATCAAACTCTGCAGCAACTTAAACCTCAAAGTCATTCTGACCGTGTTCCTAGCCACCGGAGGTTATGCTTTTGCTGATATTATCGGAGTTTCTGCTCCATTAGCCATTGTTGTTGCAGGGATTTTCGTTGGAAATTTCACTGTACAAACGGCGTTTAGTACCAAACAAGGAAAAATACTCGAGAAAATTTGGGAAGTGATCGATGAGTGCTTCAACGGAATCTTATTTGCCCTAGTCGGGTTTAGTGTCTTGGTGATCAATATTCTTCAACAGGACTTGATTGTGGTCATTCTGGCGATTCCTGTCTCTTTAGTTGCCCGATATTTGAGTGTCTCTTTTGCTTACCAGTTTTTCTCAAAGTTCCGGCAATACAACCCTTTGTCAGTCAGCGTTATCGCTTGGGGCGGGCTTCGTGGTGGTCTCGCTATCGCCATGGCCCTGTCGATACCGGCCGATATCTGGCTCGATAGCAACCAGGTGTTAAACCTAAAAGAAATCATTTTGGCAATGACATACGCCGTAGTGATTTTTTCAATACTGGTACAAGGTACAACTATTCCGAGCTTGATCAACAAAGCTAATCGCTATCAATAGAAACGTTGGTGACTATCCTCGTAGTCACCTTACTTCTTGATTGCTTATTACTTGTTAGTCATTTCTACAAACTCTGTAATTGCCGTTTGGATCGTTTGCTTAATCTCTGTAATCTCATCAGAGTAAGTACACCACATAGCAACAGGTACAACGATATCATCCTTGAACTCATCAAATTTCAATTCCACGAGGCCATCGACCAAACTCTCATTTACAGAGACCCGAGGTAGGATACCCCAGCCAAGATCTTCTTTGATAAACTTGATCATCAAAGCCAAGCTATCAACCTGATCATAGTTTGCAGAAAGAATTATTTTCTGTGACATATCGTCCTTAATCAAGGATTTGAGAACAAACTGCCGTGTAGTTTTCAACTTACCGAATAATAAATCAGGAGGCGTTTTCGCTAATTCACCATACTTCGAGCCATAAATAGAAAAACGAATATTTCTTAAAAATGTCGCATCCATATTAGTAATGACTCGACGTACGTCGACGTTAACAAACCCAATATGAAATTCACCATTTTCAATCCCTTCTCTGATCTCCTCTCTCGCTCGAATTAAAAAATTCACTTTGAGTAAAGGAAATTGCTCTGATAGGGCATCTCTTACAGCAACCAGAACATTATTTGGAATGAAGCTAGTATATGCAATCGTCAGTTCCTGTAACTGACCAACCGATAAGCTCATCGCCACTTTATTCAATGCCGATGCTTGCTCAACAACTAACTTCGCATAGTGATATAGCATCTTACCGGCATCAGTAGACTCCACACTGCGACCCACACGCTCAAACAGTGGTACGGCTAAATCATCTTCCAGGTTACCGATCACCTGACTGGTCGTGGTTCTGTGTTTGCCCAATAACGTGGCTGCTTTGCTAAACGATTTTGTTTCGAAAACTGCCACGAAGGTTGTTAGCTGTTCGATACTAAAGGTCACTACTATACTTCCGTCTCTCTTATCATCCATTAACAGTAGACTATTTTGTCTGAAACTCAGAGTTATCTCTTCAGTGGATGCACTTTTTTGTGCGCAATAACAATTAGTTATTGATTGCTTTATGACTTAATATCAGGACAACTGCGAGGGCTTTATCCTGCATAAGCGAGTTAGTTGTTACCCAAATATCCCATAAAATTCCCTTACTGGTTTCAATGCCAGCTTTCATATTTAGCTCAATTGCATCAATTCATTAGGACTCCATAAATGAAAAAAATTCTTTTAGCTTCCGTTCTCGCCCTTTCCTTTAACGCCGTTGCACAACCGGTTGAAAGACCACAGACTAACCGTGAACAACTCGACATGAACCTATCGCAACTGGTACACGTGGAAGGCAACGCAATGGTTTTGGTCACTCCTGATGAGCATGGCGGCTTTGAAGAAGCGCAATATCAAATGGTTGTCAGAGAAGAATACAAAGATGTCCTGGTTACTAAGAAACAAGCAAAAATGATGGGGTTAGAGAAAACACGCCATTACTTCATGACATCAACGCACAGTTTCGAACAGCTAGAAGAAGAACTCTTCAAGCGAGTAATTAAAGATAACCCTGACTATTTCTCTGTACAGTACTACCAGCACATCGTGGGAGATGCTGATATTACCGAGTACTCAGCCCGTATTGTTGAGTATAAGTAATCCTTAAAAAAACAAGTAAACAAAAAGCCCAGAACAGCTGTTTGTTCTGGGCTTTTTGGAGTAGTACTCATTTGCTCATTTCAACAAACTCTTTTATTGTTTTCTCGACAACCTGTTTGATTTCAGTCATTTCATCATTAAAAGTACACCACATTGCGACTGGAATAATAAAGTCATCTTTGAACTGATCAAACTTTAGCTCTTTGAGACCATCTATCATGGTTTCAGTGACAGACACTCTTGGTAGAATGCCCCACCCTAGATCTTCTTTAATCAATTTAACCATTAAAGCCAAGCTGTCTACATGATCATAATTGGCAGAAAGCAGAATTTTCTTCTCCATCTCATCTTCAATCAAGGAGCGGAGAACAAACTGACGAGTGGTTTTTAATTTAGCAAACAACAAATCGGAAGGGGTATTGGCTAATTCGCCGTATTTTGAGCCAAAGATGGTAAATTTAAAATTAACCAGGAACGTTGTGTCCATATCAGAAATCACATTGCGGGTATAAACATTGACCAAGCCAATATGGAATAGACCCTTTTCAATACCTTCCCGAATCTCTTCCCTTTCACGGATAAAGAAATTGACTTTAAGTAATGGGAAATGCTCAGCTAGGGTATCGCGTACTACAACCAGTACATTGTTAGGTATAAAGCTTGTATAGGCAATACTGATTTCCTGTAACTGGCCTCCTGATAAATTCATCGCGACCTTGTTCAATACCGATGCTTGCTGTACCACCAATTTTGCATAGTGATATAGCATTTTTCCAGCATCTGTCGGCTCGACACTCCGTCCAACTCGTTCAAAGAGTGGAACGGCCAGATCATCTTCCAAATTGGCAATAACCTGACTGGTGGTTGTCCTATGTTTGCCCAAAGCCGCTGCAGCTTTACTAAATGATTTAGACTCGAAAACTGCAGCAAAGGTCATAAGTTGTTCAATGCTAAATGTCACTAAGGCACTTCCTTCCTTTTCTACTTCCATTAACACTAGCACTTTTCTATTTGCTGAACTGAAATCCTACCCTTTACTGTCTGAAGTGTGGGATATGAAGACTGCTATGACTATTAATCAATACAAATAACAAAAAAGCCCAGAGCAACGGTTGTTCTGGGCTTTGCTGTTACTGTTATTAGCCGTTAACTGGGTCTTCTTCCATCTCAAGCTTTCTAATCAGTGACTTCAGCATTGGTAAATTGTGGCATTGATATTCACAGTTTGCGTTGAAGTATTTCAAGTTATCCAGTTCAATCTCGTGTTCATGAATGAGCTGGTAACTAAATTGATATTCTTTACTCATCTTCTGCACAACGGCATTGATCTCGTCGGCTATCTCTATGATATCTTTGTGGTAAATCACACTGACCATCGCGTGCTTGTCGATTATCACAGTATCGTCCACCAGCTTCACATCGCTGTTATGCTCGGTTTGAATCGCAACATCCGCATTGACGTGGCTGATCAATAATTCTGATAAGCGCGATTCAATTTCAGACAGAATATCGCCAGAATCAAATGGAGTATCAATATAGTCAATTTTGATAACGGAGCTAGTCACCCTTAGCTCTAACAACGCCTCTTCGAACATACTGTGCAAGTCACAGTAGGTAGATGTATTTTTTATTCCATGGAAATTGACATTGTAATCTTTAATCATTGAATATTGATGATTAAAGATAGGATCATTCAGCATTTCAAAATCATTTGTATAAGTTAACTCATCGCCATCAAAACGTCTTTGAAGTTCATTGAGGCTGAGATCAGAAATGAAATAACTTAACAAATCATCCGTATACGCTTTCTCAAAGTTAAAACCGTTAGTAGAAACCAACTGATGAAATATTGTCGATAGCTTTTTGTAATCCGTTGCTTTTAATTTATATTCAAAAGGGTAAATTGAGTTCATGATTCCCCCAAGATGTCTTAATTCAAAACGGTATAGCCACGACTAGCCATACAATGTTTCATTACTTGTTCAACTTCTGCACCATATGCAGCTTCGCTTTGTTCTTTCGCTCTATGGTGGGAGGTCAAGCCACTGACTAGGCCAATGCCGGCTCCGACCTTTGCCCCATCGCTACCGCTCCCTCCTGCGATAGCGACTCCGGCCGCCCCCAAAGCCGCTCCGCGTGCGGTTGAACCAAGTGCTGATTTCCCAGTCGATTCTACTTGCTGCTGTTGGACCTGCTGTGAATACTGTTGGCATTCAAACATATCAGCATGATACTTTTCTTGGTCAACATCTTTGGTATCAATAATCATATTGGCATAGCTATTTGATGAGATCAGTATCGCTATTAACGATATTTGACATAGCTTCTTATTAATCATCTACACAACCTGTAATCTTTAAATCTAGTAATAATATTTATGGCAAAAACAACAATGGAATATTGTTAATTTTTGTCATCGATACTATGTGAGAAAAATAAAGCTCTGAGCTCGGTACTTCTCAGAGCTTTTTCGTATTATCGGAGATAGTATTTAGCGGCGCAGTTGTTTTTGGGTCAATTCAACCGCCCTTAATTGGGCAATTGCTTTTGCCAATTCCATCTGTGCCACTTGGAAACCTTGGCCTTCTGCTTGGGCTTGGATATTTGCTTCAGCAGCTCGGCGAGCTTCATTTGCGCGGGCTTGATCGATGTCCTTCCCGTGCATCGCCGTATCGGCCAGCACGGTTACTACAGAAGGTTGCACCTCTACAATTCCACCTGAAATATAAAGGATTTCTTCAGGTTCCTTCATATTAGGCACAAAGCTCGCCACACCTGGCTTCAATTTACTCAGTAAAGGCGAGTGACCCGGCCTTATACCTAGTTCACCGTCTTGCCCCGATACAGCGAGTGCGTGGGCAGGCCCGGAATATAGTGTTTTTTCAGCACTGACGATATCAAGCTGAAATGTTTTCTGAGTGACCCCCATAGCCATGATGATCCCTCCTTTATTTAAAGTTGTTTGGCTTTCTCGACGACATCTTCAATCGCACCACAGTACAAGAATGCCTGTTCGGGAATATCGTCATAATCGCCATTCAAAAGGCCCTTGAAGCCAGCAATGGTATCTTGCAGATAGACAAATTTACCCGGTTGCCCCGTGAAGACTTCAGCGACATGGTACGGTTGAGTGAGAAAGCGTTCGATTTTTCTCGCACGAGCGACCGTTTGCTTATCATCCTCTGACAACTCATCCATTCCCAGGATTGCAATAATATCCTTCAGCTCTTTGTAGCGCTGAAGTACTGTTTGTACGCCACGAGCGACAGAATAATGCTCCTGCCCCACAACCTGAGGGTCCAGCTGGCGCGATGTCGAATCCAGTGGATCAATTGCCGGATACAGGCCAAGGGCGGCAATGTTCCGTGATAACACAACGGTGGCATCCAAGTGGGCAAACGTCGTTGCCGGTGATGGGTCAGTCAGATCATCAGCAGGGACATACACAGCTTGTATAGAGGTGATAGAACCTTGCTTGGTCGACGTAATACGCTCCTGCAACACCCCCATCTCTTCAGCCAAGGTTGGCTGATAGCCCACCGCGGATGGCATACGACCGAGCAATGCCGACACTTCCGTACCGGCTAGGGTATAGCGGTAGATATTATCGATGAACAGCAGTACGTCACGGCCTTCATCACGGAAGCGCTCTGCGATAGTCAGCCCAGTCAATGCGACACGTAAGCGGTTACCCGGTGGCTCGTTCATCTGACCGTATACCATGGCCACTTTATCCAGTACGCCTGATTCCTGCATTTCGAAGTAGAAGTCATTACCTTCACGAGTTCGCTCACCGACACCGGTAAAGACCGATAGGCCAGAGTGGGCTTTGGCGATATTGTTGATAAGCTCCATCATGTTGACAGTTTTACCTACCCCAGCACCGCCGAACAGGCCAATTTTGCCCCCTTTGGCAAACGGGCAAATCAGATCAATGACCTTAACACCGGTTTCCAATAGCTCTGTGCTGTTCGCCTGCTCTTCGTAAGAAGGTGCGGCACGGTGAATAGGGTATGATTGCTCTTGACCAATCTCACCACACTCATCGATAGGTTGACCAAGCACATTCATGATACGGCCTAGGGTCTTCTCGCCAACCGGTACAGTGATTGGGTTATGGGTGTTTTCAACCACCAAACCACGGCGTAAGCCATCTGATGAACCCATCGCAATACAGCGGACGATACCACTGCCAATTTGCTGTTGGACTTCTAGCACAAGCGATTGTGCACTTGCACCGACAACGTTTAATGCATCATAAACACGAGGCACTGAATCATGTTCAAACTCGACATCGACCACTGCGCCAATGACTTTAACAATTTTACCTGTACTCATTTTTTCCTCAGCCATTCTTTTCTATACCGCTTGCGCTCCGGCAACAATTTCGCTCAACTCTTGGGTAATTGCTGCCTGCCGTGCCTTGTTATGTACCAGTTGCAGATCATTAATCAGATCATCAGCATTATCGGTCGCTGCTTTCATCGCCATTTGTCGGGCCGCCATTTCACATGCGGTACTCTCTACCGCCGCTTGGAAAACCTGTGACTCGACGTAGCGCACCATCAACTCGTTGAGCATCTCTTTCGGTGGCGACTCATAGATATAATCCCAGCGTGTTGATGTTGATGGCTCATGCTGTTCGTTACCCTCGGCTAATTCCGGATGGGGCAAAAGCTGAGAAATCGTCGGCTTTTGTACCATGGAGTTAACAAAAACATTGTTCACCAGCAGTAACTTATCGATTTTGCCTTGCTCATATTGCTCCAGCATCACATTCACCGGCCCCATCAAGGCTTCAAGCTTTGGCTTATCCCCTAAACCGGATACCTGTGCCACCACATTCCCTGTTTGGTGGAAAAAGCTGATCGCCTTAGCGCCAATCAAGCCAAATTCCACCTCAACCCCCTGCTCCTGCCAACGCTGGACGCCTTGCAAAGTCTGCCTGAACAAATTGCTATTGAGACCACCACATAACCCTCTGTCAGAGGCAATGATGATGTAGCCTACCCGCTTAGTTTCACGCTGTTCCAAATAAGGGTGGTGATACTCCAATTGGCCTGAAGCAACATGATTGATTACCCTACGAATCGTTTGGGCATAAGGGCGCGTAGCCCCCATGTTGTCCTGCGCCTTTTTGATTTTGCTAGCAGCAACCATTTCCATCGCACTGGTGATCTTCTGCGTGCTTTGAACACTGGCTATTTTGGTGCGGATTTCTTTCGCATTCGCCATCACGCCCTCCCGCTATCAAAATGCCTGTGTTGCGAAAAATTCCCGCAGCACCTGATGCAACTGAGCTTCGACTTGATCGTCATAATCACCGCTAACATTTATCTTGGTGAGTAGATCGCTATATTGGCTCTTGGCAAAATCAATCAAAGCGGTTTCGAACTCCACCACGCGGTTCAACTCAACATCGGTGAGGTAACCTTTTTCAGCAGCAAAGATACTTAGGGCCTGATCAGCAACCGTCATCGGGGCGTACTGTTTCTGTTTCATCAATTCTGTGACTTTTTCACCGTGATCCAGTTGCTTACGGGTAGCATCATCAAGATCAGAAGAGAACTGAGCAAATGCCGCCAACTCACGATACTGTGCCAATGCGGTACGGATACCCCCTGACAGTTTTTTCATGATTTTCGATTGCGCAGCACCACCAACACGGGAGACGGAAATACCAGGATCAACCGCTGGACGTAGGCCCGCATTAAATAAATGCGTCTGCAGGAAAATCTGACCATCGGTAATCGAAATGACGTTGGTTGGTACGAACGCAGACACATCACCCGCCTGGGTTTCAATAATTGGCAGCGCCGTTAATGAGCCAGTCTTACCTGTTACTTCACCATTGGTGAATCGTTCGACATACTCGGCATTAACTCGCGCGGCTCTTTCCAACAGGCGGGAGTGTAAGTAAAACACATCACCTGGGAAGGCCTCTCGGCCTGGTGGTCGCTTCAGTAGCAGCGAAATCTGTCGGTATGCCACGGCCTGCTTGGATAGATCGTCATAGACAATCAAGGCGTCTTCACCACGGTCACGGAAGTACTCACCCATGGTGCAACCCGCATAGGGAGCGAGATATTGCAGCGCAGCCGCTTCGGACGCTGAGGCCACCACAACAATGGTATTTTCCAGTGCACCATGTTCTTCAAGCTTGCGCACAACATTGGCAATAGTGGAAGCCTTCTGACCAATAGCCACATACACAGAATACACACCAGAATCTTTCTGGTTGATGATGGCGTCGATAGCCATCGCCGTTTTACCGGTTTGGCGGTCGCCGATAATCAGCTCACGCTGGCCTCGGCCAATTGGCACCATGGCATCAACCGCTTTATAACCAGTTTGAATCGGTTGGTCGACCGATTTTCGGTCAATAACGCCAGGTGCAATGATCTCTACCGGCGCATAACCGTCATGGGCAATTTCACCCTTTCCATCAATCGGTTGGCCTAGGGTATTCACCACTCGTCCAAGTAGACCTTTACCTACCGGCACCTCTAGAATGCGGCCCGTACCTTGTACCTTCATTCCTTCACACAAGTCAGCATAAGGCCCCATCACTACCGCCCCTACTGAATCCCTTTCAAGGTTCAGTGCCAAGGCAAAGCGGTTATCCGGCAGAGCAATCATCTCACCTTGCATTACATCGGCAAGGCCATTGATTTTAATAATGCCGTCGCTCACCGAAATAATGGTGCCCTCATTGTGGGCCTGAGTTGGCAAATCAAATTGCTCTATACGCTGTCTAATTAGCTCGCTGATTTCATTCGAGTTTAATTGCATATCTATTTCCTATTAACCTTGTAAGCGGCTTGAAAGCGTGTCCACAGCATGCTTGATACTGCCATCCAGTACGGTTTCGCCATCCTTGAGTACCATGCCCCCCAAGAGTAAGGGATCAACATGGATATCAAGCTCGATTGAGCAATGGTATTTAGATGCCAGTACCTGGTGCAGGCTTTCCTGCTGAGACATTTCCAAAGGCTCGGCGACGATGACAGTAACGACTTTCGTTTGCTGGTAAGCCGCTAACAACGCTTCAAAACCTTGGCTGATAAATGGCAATAGCACTAGGCGATTATTTTCGGCAACCACATGGAGATAGTTGGTAAAATACTGATCAATATGATCACCGCATACATCCAACAACACCTGAAGTCTTACCGTGTCATCTGCCAAGGTGTTTAACGATTGGTGCACTTCCAGTTCGCAAATGACCTGGCTAGCCAAAGCAAGCATTGATGTCCATGAAGATAACGAGTCGTTATCTTTGGCAAACTCAAAGGCTGCTTTGGCGTAGGGGCGAGCGATGCTCTGGTTATCTGACATTCTTCCCTACCCTCAGATTTCACGGATTAACTTATTGACGAACTCACGGTTAGTCGACGTATCCAGGTTTTTATCAATCAGCTTTTGGGCACATTCAATAACCAGTGATGCCATCTCTTCTTTGAGTTCGTTCCTGATCCGGTTTCGCTCAGATTCAATGTCACTTAATCCTTGCGCCACAATCCGCTCTTTCTCTTGCTCGGCAGCAGCTTGTGCCTCGGCAATAATTTGCGCTTTGCGTTTGTTGCCTTGCTCGACAATGGATGAGGCATTGGTTTTGGCTTCATCAATCAATTGCTTGCCGTTTGCTTTGGCAATGTCCAGCTCTTTTTCCGCGTTGGCAGAAAGCGATAGAGATTTAGCAATTTCATCACGCCTTTCATCTAACAGTGCCAATAATGGCGGCCAGACGTATTTCATGCAGAGCCATACAAAAATCACAAAAGAAATTGCCTGACCAAGCAGGGTTGCGTTTAAATTCATAACATCCCCAGTTTTAGCTATTCAGTTGTTTTTTTTGTTACGCCACAGCAAAGATAATGTAGAGACCAATACCAACACCGATCATAGGGACAGCATCAACAAGACCCATCATGATGAAAAACTGAGTACGAAGCATAGGGGTCATATCAGGTTGTCGCGCTACACCTTCAAGGTATTTACCCGCCAGGTTACCAATACCACTTGCTGCACCTGCAGCACCCAAACCAATCAACAAAGCACCGGCGACATAAAGAATTGCACTTGCAAGATCCATAATAATTCCTAGATATAATTTAATTCAGTGTAGTAATTCGAAGTTAATCTTCTTCAACCGCCATCGCTAAATACACGACGGTAAGAACCATGAAAATAAACGCTTGTAAAAAGACGATTAAGATGTGGAATAACGCCCATGGCACACTCAGTGCCCACTGCATCCACCATGGCATTAATGCAATCAGGATAAAAATCATTTCCCCTGCATACATATTGCCAAATAAACGTAAACCTAATGAAATTGGTTTAGAAATCAGTGTAATCATTTCTAAAACAAAGTTTACTGGATATAACAAAGGGTGATTGAACGGTTGTGTTGTCAACTCTTTGATAAATCCCTTAATCCCTTTATGCTTAAGTGTGTAACCAATAATTAGAATAAACACACCCAATGCCATTGACATAGTGACATTCACATCTGCCGATGGTAAGTCCCTGAAATGTTCAAATCCGAGTATTCGGGTAAACATCGGGAAATAGTCAATTGGCAGCAAGTCAATTGCATTCATTAGGAAAACCCACACAAAGATAGTTAATGCCAATGGGCCAATTAACTTGTCTTGGGTTTTGAATATCTCCTTAACCAAATCATTTACAAATTCAAAGGTGATCTCTATAAAGCACTGAAAACGACCAGGGACACCACTTGTCCCTTTTGTTGCGACATATCGAAAAACACCTATGAAAATAAGACCAAATAACCAAGCCATCAACATGGAATCCAGGTTCAGACTCCAAAAACCTTCACCGATAGTGAGGAAGGTCAGATGGTGCTCAATATAATCATGAGCTGTTGTTAGTATTTCCACCTCATTTTATCCCAAAGCAGGTTAACTAAATGCAGGAGTCACTAAATTTGCCAGCGTGGTAACAACATAAGCAAGAAACAATTCAGTAAAATTTACTGTCGAAAAATGTATTACCGTGACCAATAGTAATGCGGTGTATGCCCACTTGGTTGTAATGTTTGTTATTGCCAGAGACTTAGGATTAAATACCCCGAGCACCTTCACCTTAAAGTTGGCCATTTGCATCCCTAATTGGGTTGGCAGGATAGACAAAATCACACCTAACAACACCGATTTAGTATCTACAAAACCACTAAAAACCAGACAAATACAAACAAGGGTTAACCCAACAATACTCTGAGATAAAAACATGGTCTTCGCAGCTTGCTGTATATCTTCACTCGCTAAACCATTCAATACTGCTCCTCCCAATGATTGTCCTCTCCTTTTACAACACTCCCTTCATACTTATCTTTTGAAGTTGAGTTTATTATATTTATAAGATTAACGGCATGCACATCACATATGACGGATATAATCCGTCATAAATAAAAATTAAAAATAAACATAAAAATACACTTGTTTAAACGTGAAAAAGAATTTATATTAAATATCAACTTCACGGCAAACGTTACCCCGCTGTGATTTATGCTGTACACTGCTATGTGTTTTTATTTTTTCATGTTCCTCATTGGACGAGGAGGCCTGGCATTATATTGATGCAAGAGGCTCTTTGCCCTAATTATATGTTAATAACATTTACTATTAACATGTGATT
>NZ_JACSOF010000017.1:0-60169 GCF_014349205.1 Photobacterium sp. BZF1 | reverse complement strand
TAGTTATACCAACTCCCCTGTGAGCCGATAAGCGTTCCCCGCCTCTCACAGGTATTTTGTATATCATTGGCATCCCAAGTTAGTACCACACGGCTAGTATCAACAAGCAGGGGCGAGGTACTGCACCCCGCTAACACCATACCTGACAGTAAAACGGCTAGAACCCCAGATTTTCCCATTACTGGCCTTGTGACTCCAAGTAAAGCACGGTAGCTGCGGTCCTTGATTTAACTTGTAGCTTCTTCAGCAAGCTCTTCATATGGACCTTTACCGTTGCCTCTGAAATGAACAGGTTATCGGCAATCTGCTTGTTGCGGTAACCTTTTGCCACTTCTTTAAGGATTTGCATCTCACGGTCGGTCAGAGTATCGAGTAGTGAGTCCTGTTCGGCACTGTCGGCTAGGTACTCGCGGACCAGATCACTGAAAGCCTGGCCACCGCTCATCGCTTCTTTGAGTAGGGCAATAAGTTGATCTGGCTCGGTATCTTTTAGCAGGTAGCCATCAGCGCCGGCGTTGACCAACGCCTTAACGTCGGAGCGGCTATCGGAAACGGTCAATACGACAATTCGGGCCTGGATCCCTTCGGCGCGCATTGCATTGAGGGTATCAAGACCAGACATGCCTTTCATATTGAGGTCAAGCAGGATCAAATCCGGCTCTTTTTCCTGAGCGAGCAGGACGGCATCAGCGCCGTTGCTGGCTTCACCAACCATCTCGAAATCGTTTTCAAAGCTGAGAAGTTGGCTGATCCCCCTGCGCATTAACGGGTGATCATCAACAATCATAATTTTCCAACACGTCATATTGTTATCCTTGGGATTCGGGCTGAAATTGAAGGGTGACTTCGCAGCCAGTGCCCTTGGTTGTATTAATTTCCAGTGTACCGTGAAGGCGTGACGCCCGCTCGGTCATAATTGCTAGGCCATAATGATTAAGCTTTTCATCGGCCGGGTTAAAACCTATTCCGTCATCGCTGATAGTGATAGTAACGGTATCCAACTCTTGCAGGCAGGTAACAATGATTTCATCTGCCTGGGCATGTTTGATTGCGTTTAGCGCTGCTTCCCTGATCAGTTGCAATAAGTGCACCTGGTGATGGGCATCCAAACTCAGTGATGAAAGTTGGTTATCAATGATCAGCAAAGCGTTACTCTGCTCTTCCAATGGTTTTAGCATCTCTACCAATGCTTCACCAAAATTTGCTTCTTTGATTGTCAGGCGGAACGTGCTCAATAACTCCCTTAACTGGGTGTAAGCCCCTGATAGCCCATGATCAATATCACTGATGATCGCCATCGTCTGTTGCTGATCACCTTGGCCAAGTTGCCTTTTTAGCAGAGTAACTTGGATTTTGAGATAAGACAGTGATTGTGCCAAAGAATCGTGAAGTTCACGTGCAATCGTAGCACGCTCCTCCATCAATAATAATTGCTCTGATTGTTTCTGGGCGCGATTGTAGTAGATCCCCCTGGCCAAGGTACGGGAAATGTTCTCTATCAAACTTTTGTCGGGGCATGGCAGGGTGTCTTGCCACCACAGTTGGCCGAGTACTTGGCCGTCGAGCTCAAGGTCATGGTAATGCCAGTTATTGCCAGATGGCTCGCCTGCGGTGATTTCGGTGTTGTTGCCGCTGCTTTCTTCGATGATAAGCTTGGCTGCCGTCAGTCCTTCAATATCAAGCAAAGTTTCGAGCATCACCGCAAAGTTTTTGGTGCTCAGGCGACTTTGCGAGAGTTCTTGCGAGCAATCATAGAGGACCTGCAGCGAGTCATTGGCTTGGCGCAGGCGCCGGGTTTTCTCATCGACTTTCATTTCGAGGTTGCGGTACAGCTTGCCAAGCTCTGTCGCCATGGTGGTAAAGGTGCCGGCGAGGATACCCAGTTCGTTGTCGCTTTTGACGTCGAGCGTGAGGTCGAACTTCCCTTCCTGGATTTGTTCGCTGGCGGTCACCATCTGGTTGAGTGGGGTGACGATCTTACGCTGGGTAAAGTGGATGGTGAACAGTGCAGCGATAAGGATCAGGCTCAAACCCAGCCCGCCAACCACTGAAAGCACCTGTAGCTTGATGATCGAAAATTCTTGTAACTCGTAGACAAATTGGTCGATCCGGTCGACAAATTTCGCTACTTCGCTGAGAAATAACCGCTCGTTGCCATCATGCAATAAGGGGTGCAGATCTTCCCAACGGCCGATCAGGTTGTAGTAGTGCATCTTGATGTTGGTCGGTACCGTCCAGTGCTCCAATGCTGCCATGGAAGGCGAGAACAAGGACTTTTCGAACATATCCAAATGAGCTTCAAGGTGGGGGGACTGGGTTTGGATATCGTAGGCCAAACGGTAGCTCTGCATCCGCAATGATCCGGATACATTGACAGCTTCGGCATCGTTCAAACTTGATGCAAGGGTGAGCAGGGCAAAGCTGGTGGTAACCACAGAAAGAAGCAAGATTGCGAGCATGGCTCTGGCAATCGTTGTAGTGACGGGCTTTAGAGGCCTATTTTTCACAGATTTTCCTTTTAAATCGTTATCTTAAAGATAAGGAGAAAACGTTTTTCTGTTTAAGTCTGGTCTATATTTAATAGACGGAATGGTGATTTTCAATGCAATTGAGATAAATGCTAGCCGCTTCAAAGAAAACTTGGCTTTTTTATACTGAGAGGGCACGCATTTGAATTTATTGATCCAAGACAAATTTAGCCCCTAATTAGCCCTTACTAGGTATTTAAGCATTTATTACGGGATTTACACTTGTCGTGTAAAAAAATGACAGCTTGTGAATATTTGTTGTAATTCATTTTGACTGTTAATTGGTACGCCTTGTTTTATATAGCCAAGCTGCTGCCCGTAATCACTATTTATTAATAATATTTTACGAAGGATTGAGTCAATGTTTGATCGTTCCCGTCGTCGGTTGTTGACGCGGCGTCGCAAGCCTGACCTGCAGCGAATGCCCTGGGTGGTCGATGAAGAAATCTTCACCGATAGCTGTACCCGGTGCAACAAGTGTATCAATGCATGTGAAACACAAATTATTGCCAAAGGCGATGGTGGTTTCCCTACCGTCGACTTTCAGCGTGGTGAGTGCACATTCTGTTACCGCTGTGCAGAGGCTTGTCCCGAGCCGTTGTTTCAGCCGCAATCAGAGCAGCCATGGCCTTTGGTGGCACAGGTTAATGAGGGTTGCCTGGCCCACCAGAATATTGAGTGCCGAAGCTGTGGCGATGCCTGCGAAGTGATGGCGATTCGGTTCAAACTGCAATTGGGCGGCGTTGCCCGCCCGGAACTGGATACCTCAGTTTGCACAGGATGTGGCGGTTGTGTGTCGGTTTGCCCGACATCGGCGATCACCATGGTGAATCACAATAACGAAGAGAATTAGCGATGGCATTACAAGAAGTACACATTTCCAGCTTGGTTGTTCATGTAAAGCCGGAATATCTGGCCTCTGTCAAAGAGCAGATCGCAGCAATGCCGAATGCAGAAATATACGGCGACAGTGAAGAAGGGAAGGTCGTAGTGGTTCTGGAAACCGAAAACCAGGGCTATGTGACTGACACAATAGATAAAATCAATAATTTAGAACACGTTTTAACCACTTTTTTAGTGTATCACCAAATCGAACAGTTCGACTCGCAATCTGAGGAAGATTCATGAAAATGACAAGACGTGCGTTTGTGAAAGCAAACGCCGCTGCATCGGCAGCAGCCGTAGCGGGGATCTCGCTGCCAGCATCAGCAACTAACTTAATTGTTAGTTCTGACGAAACCAAAATTAAGTGGGATAAAGCGCCTTGTCGTTTTTGTGGTACAGGTTGTTCAGTACTGGTTGGTACGCAGAATGGTCGTGTGGTTGCGACTCAGGGTGACCCTGAAGCTGCCGTTAACAAGGGCCTGAACTGTATCAAGGGTTACTTCCTATCGAAGATCATGTACGGCAAGGATCGTCTACAGACACCTATGCTGCGTATGAAAGATGGTAAATTCCATAAAGACGGTGACTTCCAGCCAGTATCTTGGGATCAGGCATTCGACGTGATGGCTGAGAAGTGGAAAGAAGCGCTGAAGAAGCACGGTCCTTCTGGTGTCGGCATGTTCGGTTCTGGCCAATGGACGGTAATGGAAGGCTATGCGGCATCGAAAATGATGAAGGCAGGCTTCCGTTCTAACAACATCGACCCGAACGCCCGTCACTGTATGGCGTCTGCGGTTGTTGGCTTCATGCGTACCTTTGGTATCGATGAGCCGATGGGTTGTTATGATGACTTTGAAAATGCAGATTCGTTCGTGCTTTGGGGCTCGAACATGGCGGAGATGCACCCAGTATTGTGGACCCGTTTGACTGATCGCCGCCTGAGCAACCCACACGTTAAAGTTAACGTGCTATCGACTTACTACCACCGCTCATTCGAGTTGGCTGATAACGGCATGATCTTCGAGCCACAGACCGACCTTGCGATTGGTAACTTTATTGCTAACTACATCATCCAGAATGATGCGGTTAACTGGGAATTCGTCAACAAGCACACCAACTTCAAGCGTGCTGATACCGATATCGGTTACGGACTACGTGACGAAGACCCTCGCCAGCAGAAAGCGAAAAACGCTAACTCTGGTGCAATGCACGCGATGACGTTCGAAGAGTACAAGGCCTCTGTTGCTGAGTACACTGTCGAGAAAGCCTCTGAAATGTCGGGTGTATCGCAGGATAAGCTGATCGAGCTAGCGAAGCAGTACGCAGATCCTAACACCAAGGTGATGTCACTGTGGACCATGGGTATGAACCAGCACACCCGTGGTGTGTGGATGAACAGCTTGGTTTACAACATCCACCTGCTAACCGGTAAGATCTCACAGCCTGGCAACAGCCCATTCTCCCTGACAGGCCAGCCATCTGCGTGTGGTACAGCGCGTGAAGTGGGTACTTTTGCCCACCGTCTGCCTGCTGATATGGTCGTGGCAAATCCTAAGCACCGTGCGGTTGCTGAGAAAATTTGGAAACTGCCTGAAGGGACAATTCCACCGAAGCCGGGTTACCACGCCGTATTGCATGACCGTATGCTAAAAGACGGCAAGATGAATGCTTACTGGGTAATGTGTAACAACAACATGCAGGCCGGTCCAAACATTAACGAAGAGCGTCTACCGGGTTACCGTAACCCAGAGAACTTCATTGTTTGTTCAGACCCATACCCAACAGCCACAGCGCAAGCCGCTGACCTTGTTCTACCAACCGCAATGTGGGTAGAGAAAGAAGGTGCTTACGGTAACGCAGAGCGCCGTACCCAGGCATGGTACCAGCAGGTTGAAACCCAGGGCGAGTCTAAGTCTGACCTTTGGCAGATCATGGAGTTCTCCAAGCGCTTCAAGGTTGAGGAAGTGTGGGGCGAAGAGCTACTGGCTAAAGCACCGCAGTACCGTGGCAAGACCATGTACGACATCCTGTTCCGCAACGGCCAGATCGACAAGTTCCCAATGTCTGAAGCCCAGCCATTGAACGATGATGCAAAAGCTCAGGGCTTCTACGTACAGAAAGGCCTGTTCGAAGAATATGCAGCATTTGGTCGCGGCAAGGCACACGATTTGGCGCCATACGACACCTACCATCAGGTACGTGGCCTGCGCTGGCCGGTGGTTGACGGTAAGGAAACCAAGTGGCGCTTCTCGGAAGGCCATGACTCCTACGTACCAGCCGGTGAAGGTTTCCGTTTCTACGGCCATAAAGACGGCAAGGCAAACATCATCTTTGCACCGTTTGAGCCAGCACCAGAAGTGCCAGATGAAGAATATGACCTATGGATGTCAACGGGCCGTGTTCTAGAGCACTGGCACACAGGTACCATGACGCGTCGTGTTCCTGAGCTTTATAAAGCAGTACCAGATGCGCTGTGTTATATCCACCCAGATGATGCTGAGTCGCGTGGTCTACGTCGTGGTGATGAAGTACTGGTTGCTTCTCGCCGTGGTGAAGTGCGCTGCCGTGTTGAGACCCGTGGCCGTAACCGTCCACCTGCGGGCTTGGTATTCATCCCATTCTTTGATGCCCGTATTTTGGTGAATAAGTTGATTCTTGATGCGACCGATCCGCTCTCCAAGCAGACCGACTTCAAGAAGTGCCCTGTGAAGATCACCAAAGTATAAATAGCAACAAATTGAAGAGGTTGGTTGTCTGGCACTTTGCCGGGCAGCCCGACCTTTACCTGAATTTAGCCTCTAGGCGGAGAATACAATGAAACGATTAGTTCTAGCAGTAATAGCATTTGGCATGATGCTGGCTGGCGCTGTACACAGTGCAGAAGAGCTGCACAACCCGGGTGGTATCGGTGGCCTTGAGTCACTACGTGGTGCCAGCGAGTTGGAAGCGACACGAGCGGCGGATCCGATGAAGCGTTTCCCTCGTGATCAGGGCACGATCGACAGCGATTATGTTTACCAGCCACCTTTGGTTCCGCACACGATCCGTAATTACGAAGTATCGAAGAATGCCAATAAGTGTCTGGCTTGCCACAGCTGGAAAAATGCTAATGAAATGGGCGCGACCAAGATCAGCGTGACTCACTACCAGTCACCGCGAGAAGGTCAGGTGTTGTCTGATGTGTCACCGGCACGCTACTTCTGCCTTCAGTGCCACGTACCACAGGCTGACGCTAAGCCATTGGTTGAAAATGACTTCCAGCGTGTTGATGCGTTGCGCTAATTATAGCCATCAGTGCTAAAGGGGCTATAAAATGAAACTATTGAAAGCATTTTGGCGCAGGTTCTCCTCGCCGAGTAAAGTGGCGGTCGGCCTGGTGTTGTTCATGGGCTTTATGGGCGGCTTGCTGTTCTGGGGCGCATTCAACACCGGTATGGAAGCGACCAACACCGAAGAGTTCTGTGCTGGCTGTCACGCACCGATTGTCAAAGAAATCCGTGAAACCGTTCACTTTGCCAACCGCTCTGGTGTTCGTGCGATCTGTTCTGACTGTCATGTACCGCATAACTGGACCGACAAAATTGTGCGTAAGGTACAGGCTTCGAAAGAGCTGGTGGCTCACGCAATGGGAACCATTGATACCCAAGAGAAGTTTGAGGCACGGCGGAGCCACTTGGCTAATCGCGAATGGCACCGGATGAAAGAAAATGATTCGCAGGAGTGTCGTAACTGTCACGAATTCGAGTACATGGACTTTTCCGAGCAGGGTAGCCGCAGTGCCAAGCAGCACTCAACGGCGCTGGCATCGGGTGACAAGACCTGTGTAGATTGTCACAAAGGTATTGCCCACAAATTGCCTGACATGTCGGGTATTGAAGGCTGGCAGTAAGCCTCAGATAAGGAGCAACAATGAGTACATTAGAATCAATCTTCTGGCATGTACTGGGCTATGCGGCCATGCCTGTTATCATCCTGTCTGGTTTTGCTGCGGTAGCTGTGATTTGTGTCTGGCTATTGTCGTTGGGCAAGGACAAAAATATCTAGCAACGAGATTTCGTTGTATATGTAGCAAAAGCCATGCTCTCGAGCATGGCTTTTTTAATGCTTGGAAAGCTATTTGGCGTGGTACCAGTGATATAACCCCAAGGCAATCAAGAAGAGCCAAAGGCTGTAGATAATAACCCATAGCGTCAGAGTGTTCATGGTGCCGGGTAGTAAAAGTGACTCGGCAAGGTTAACTAACACCATGCTCAGGAACCCCAGGATGCCGAATAACAAAAAACTGGCAATACTCATAGCGATCTTTCATCAGGAAACTAGTTTGATTTTAGATCTAAATGAGAACTATTTACAGTTGTTTTATTACTCTGGGTCAGTTTTTCTTCAGATATCCTGCTTCATTCAATAGTGCTCGGAATTGCTCTGCCCGTTCGCGGTTAACACCAAAATCAGAGTATCCAGTACGAGATTCAGATCGGACGGTAAGTTGGCCTGATTGCCGCTGTACTTCAAAATCATCAACAAAACGGAATACTGTGCTGGTGCATTCAATATGCAGGTAGTCCTCGGTACGTTTGGCTAGGGAGGCGCCGGGTAGGGTGAGGGCGAGTTGCTCGATATCTGCCCATTGCTCTAACCCTCTTTCATTGAGCTCAAAGGGGGCTAAGGCGTGCTCTTCACGGCTATCCAAGGTGCTGACACAGTTTGGCTTCTCGCCGCAGACTTGGTTGACTCTAACGGCGTTGCTATGGGCCGAGTCTGGGCTGCCACAACCGGTCAGTATGGCCATAAGCGCGACTAGAGGGATATAACGAAAACCTTGTTGCTGGATCATCCATGACTCCTTATGTGGTTAACCGAGTTGGAGGAAGCTAAAAAATCCAATCCAAGAAACAACCAGCAACAACCAAGGTAGCCAGTGCTGCTTGCTCACAACCACTTGTTCTTCTGCAGCAGCATCTGTAGTGGTTTGTTCGATGTCTTGCGTTTTGTCTCTTGCTTGTTTCTTACGTAACTTATCTCGTTCGCGGGCTTTGGCTTTCTGCTGTTTCTTGTATTGCTCGATACCGTGCTGGATCCCCTGTGCGATCAGCTTGGTTTGTTCTTTGCTCTGTCCGGGTTTCTGTGTTGCTCGCGCAATCTTCATTGCTTCTGCTTGGGTTTCTGGGGAAGGGGTCCCTTGACTCTTCTTGGTGGCCATCGTTTGTCCTATGAATGGGGTCTTTGGCAAGATTATACCGTGACATCAGAATTTGGCACCTTGCTGTAACTTCCCCCTCCAAAAGAGGTAGGAATCTTACATCAGCTGAATAAAATATGAACAGGGTGTGATTTGCGTTAATATTCATTAACATCATGAATTTCAATGGTTATTAAGTTAAACTGCTGGATGTTCAGCATATTTATTTCTGATGTGACTTTTGTAATAAAACTAGAAAATTCGTCAATCTCATCCCACAAAACGTGATCATTGCGACAAGACGGATACCCAAATAGTGCGTTGAACCACAGAATTTACCTCTTTGGGTGGTAGTTGTGAGCAGATAGATTAAGGTGGGCCTAACAGTGAACAGTGTTGTTATATCGGCCCCAGTCATTGAATTATGCCCATAGCTGCCAATAACGAATTTAGCTATTGAAATACTAGAGGCAAAGCTCCATTGCATATCATGCAGTGAGAAACGGGGAAAGTGAGTGTTATATCCGATAGACGCCTATGACAAGCATGGCTTGTTGAAACCATCTGCCATGCTATGGCTTTGCTGGTTGTTCAGTGCCAAAGGCTGGGTGATTTTTGTCATGGCGGGCGCAAGCCGCCAGCAAGGGGCCCAAGTCTTGGAGATTTTATATCCATTGCGAGAGAACCTATATCTGGCAATGCTATTAGGCCTTCCGGCCCTTATCTTTATGTGGATGGCCGGATACCGACATAAAAACAAAAAACTAATTAATTACGTATGGCTGCACGGGAGGGGAATCCTGTTGCTGAGCTTTACGACAGATTGTGTTCTGCAAATGTACCAACTGATGCTGACCCATGGGGCCTTCAGTTGGACCCGAGCAATCAGCTTGCTGCTGACATTCTGGCTAGGAGGGTACCTGCTCAGAAGCTCAAGGGTCAGAAATACATTCGCGGACAAGCCCGTAGAGAGGTAAGTACAATGAATGATTGGGGTAAAGGGTTGGTGCTGTTCAGCGCACTGCTAAGCCCGTTAGCCATGGCCGATTGGCTACTCGATGTCAATTTCGAACTGACTGGTGCGACAGGAAATACCCAGTCGGTCAATACATCTTTGTCGCTGCTGCCAGGTGAAGAAACTGTTTTCTTCGGTAGCAGCATCGACAGTGAACAAAACAGCCGTGAACTGGTTGGCAGCGCAGAGTTGCTGGAAGTCTCAGCGGAAGAAGTGAAGATCGCCTTTAAAGTTCAGGAGCGACTTGATGATGGCGGTTGGCGTACACTGGTGTCTCCAACGCTCTCTACTGGCCTAAATGCACCAACCATGTTTGAAGGGTTGGATAATAACGGCGATCAGCAAGTGAAGCTTCAGGTGGAAGTAACGTCGGTATAAGGTTTCTATCTACCTCTCGAATTGAAAAGCCCGCAGTCGAGATGCGGGCTTTTTGCATTTACAATAAGGTAAAGGCAAAAGTACTACACAGCGGTATCAAGGACATTACCACTGCCTGTTCCCGGATCAGGGGTAATGCTCTGGCTGTAAAAGTCCGGCTTTGGCTGGTGGTCGTTGATAGCATCAGCCACTTTCTTCTTGATGATTAAACGGTCTTCCTGAGTTTGCGCTTTGTTATCGGCGGAGATCACTACGGTGTCAGGATCCTTTTTCGGATCATCTTCGAATTTATTCGTACTGCTTTGATGGGTGTCTATCAGTTTCTGTGTCTGTTTGGCTTGGTAAAGGGTGCCAGCTACATCTTTGGTCGGAAATGATGATGAACCTGTCTCCACGATCTAGTCCTTGTTATTGGTATCAGCTAATGTGTTGTGTTTGTATAAATTTTACTCCAGCATAGCAGGTCAAAATAGACACAAGTTGAACATTTCAGCATTTTTCAGCATCTAATCCGTTCAGTAATGGCGGTAAGGTGGCAGAAAGATGCTTGAGGTGGTAGCTAAAGTTATTGAAAATCTCTATAAAACACATATTGATTTGAATTATGTAATCCCTCTCTGCTGATAACGATCAATTTTCCGAGCTGTATTCTCGATATACTTTAGGCTGCATAACGCTGGTACAGCAATGATAATAAATTAGGAGAAAAATATGGCTACGGCACAACCTTTGATTTTGCCTGAAGCAGGACCATTTGCACTGTATGTTGTTATGAAGGCAACAGGTGATAACAAGGCACTTGTTGAGCGCTGTCAGCAAGTCCACACATTGGTTGAAGAAATCAACAACCAACAGCCAGGTGCCGAGCTACGGGCGAGTATCGCGTTTGGTAAGACATTTTGGGCATCACTTGAAAAAGGCATGCCGGCAGAGTTCGATGACTTCACACCACTAGGTGAAGGTAAAGTGACAGCACCGGCAACTGGTGGTGATGTATTGCTTCATGTTAACTCAAGCCGTCACGACTTGAACTTCTACCTGCTGCGCCAGTTCGTCTCACCTATTGCCGAGCATGTTGAAATCATGGATGAAACGTACGGTTTCAAATACCTAGATTCGCGTGATATGACCGATTTCATCGACGGTACCGAGAACCCTAAAACGCTGGAAGCCCGTCAGGATGTCGCCTTGATCAAAGAAGGTGATTTTACCGGTGGTAGCTTTGTGATGCTGCAGCGTTTCGTTCATAACCTACCGGCCTGGAACCGCCTGAATATCCAAGCGCAGGAAAAAGTCGTCGGCCGTACCAAGCCTGATTCTGTGGAGCTTGAAGACGTACCTGCAGCTTCGCACGTAGGCCGAGTTGATATCAAAGAGGAAGGCAAGGGCCTTAAAATCGTTCGTCACAGCCTGCCATACGGCTCTGTAAGCGGCGATCACGGCTTACTGTTCATTGCCTACTGCCACACCCAACATAATTTCAAAGCCATGCTAGAGAGCATGTACGGCCACACAGACGGCAAGACCGACCAACTGCTGCGCTTCACTACCGCTGTAACCGGTGCTTACTTCTTCGCCCCGTCGGTAGAGATGCTGAATTCGTTGTAAGAACGGAAGAGCAAAAGCGGTTCTAAGGCCCTAAGGCCCTGTGGAGCTAAACTTTGAGTGAATCCTCGATCCTTGATCGGGGATTTTTTTTACGAGATGGTTCTAGGAGAAACGGGGACCTAGGAGAAGCCGGCCCTAGGCTCTAGGAATAACGAAAAGCAGAAGCTTGATTTATCGCAGTTATAAGAGAATGCTGCCTGCAGGACCACAGGACCACAGGACCACAGGACCACAGGACCACAGGACCACAGGACCACAGGACCACAGGACCACAGGACCACAGGACCGTTCTTCCAACAAACAAAAAGCGCCGCCCGAGGGCAGCGCTTTTGGCAAAGATTGTGACAATCTTACTTCTTGATGCGAAGAACTGGAGTTTCACCTACAGTTGTTGCGCCAGAAAGTTTGTTCAGCTCTTTGATTTCGTCCATGTTAGAGATAACAACTGGAGTCAGAGTTGACTTCGCTTTCTCTTCTAGAAGTGCTAGGTCGAATTCGATGATAGTGTCGCCAACTTTAACAGTCTGGCCTTCTTCAGCGATGCGAGTGAAGCCTTCACCTTTCAGTTCAACAGTGTCGATACCGAAGTGAACGAATAGCTCGATGCCGTCGTCAGACTCGATTGAGAAAGCGTGGTTAGTTTCGAAGATCTTGCCGATAGTACCGTTTACTGGTGCAACCATTTTGTTGCCAGCAGGTTTGATAGCGATACCGTCACCAACGATTTTCTCTGCGAAAACAACATCTGGCACATCTTCGATGTTTACGATTTCACCAGAAAGTGGTGCGATGATTTCGATAGCACCAGTTTCAGTGTTGTCATCAGAAACCAGCTTCTTAAGTTTGTCAAACAGACCCATATCGTTGCTCCTAAGCGTTTTTATTCTATCTGCAGCTATATTAGCAGATGGTCTTTTCTGCGATGAATTTTTCTACGTGAGCTTCAATTTCAGCAGCAGTAGGCATAGCAAGCGCCTGCTCAGCCATTGCTTTAACATCAGCAAAGTTAGCGTTGCGGATAATCTTCTTAACGCGAGGAATCGAAATTCCACTCATGCTGAATTCGTCCAGACCCATACCTAGTAGAAGTAGGGTTGCACGCTCATCACCCGCTAGCTCGCCACACATACCTGTCCACTTGCCTTCTTTGTGAGAAGCGTCGATAACTTGCTTAATCACAGTTAGGACAGCAGGTGATAGTGGGTTGTAAAGGTGAGAAATCAGCTCATTACCACGGTCAACAGCAAGAGTATACTGGGTTAAGTCGTTAGTACCAATACTAAAGAACTCAACTTCTTTTGCTAGGTGGTGAGCAATCGCTGCAGCAGCAGGGGTCTCAACCATTACACCGATCTCGATGTTTTCGTCGAACGCGTGGCCTTCAGCACGAAGCTCTGCTTTGTACTCTTCAATCGCAGCTTTCAGTTCGCGGATTTCCTCAACAGAGATAATCATCGGGAACATGATACGGATCTTACCGTGCGCAGATGCACGTAGGATGCCGCGTAGCTGGTCACGTAGGATTTCGCGACGGTCAAGGCTGATACGAACCGCACGCCAGCCTAGGAACGGGTTCATTTCTTGTGGCAGATCCATGTACGGTAGATCTTTGTCACCACCGATATCCATAGTACGGATGATCACTGGCTCGCCGTGCATTGCTTCCGCAACTTCTTTGTAAGCTGCGTACTGCTCTTCCTCGGTAGGAAGTGCATCGCGGTCCATGAACAGGAATTCAGTACGGTAAAGGCCAACACCCTCACCACCGTTACGGTTAACGCCGTCACAGTCTTTAACTGTACCGATGTTACCGCAAACTTCCACTTGCTTGCCGTCAAGCGTGATAGCTGGCAGGTCTTTTAGCTTAGCCAGTTCTTCTTTCTCGGCAACGTGTGCGTCACGGATCGCTTTGAATTTGGTCAGTTCAGCTTCAGATGGGTTGATAACAATCGTGTTGTTGATTGCATCAAGAATCAGCATGTCGCCATTCTTAACCTGAGCTGTAATGTCGTTAGTACCTACGATTGCAGGTAGCTCTAGAGAACGCGCCATGATAGAGGTGTGCGACGTACGGCCACCGATATCAGTGATGAAGCCAAGAACGTAATCTAGGTTGATTTGCGCAGTTTCAGAAGGCGTTAGGTCGTTAGCAACCAGGATAACTTCTTCGTTGATAGCGCTTAGGTTTACGATGCTGATACCCAGTGCGTTTTTCACAAAACGGTTACCGATGTCACGGATGTCCGTTGCGCGCTCTTTTAGGTATTCATCATCCAATGACTCTAGCGTAGATGCTTGCTCTTCGATGATAGAGTGAATCGCAAGATCTGCAGACGCATTGTTGTCTTTAATGAAGGCTATGATTTCTTCTTCAAGCTCTTCATCTTCCAGCAGCATGATGTGGCCTTCAAAGATGGCTTCCTTCTCTTCACCGAAGGTTGCACGTGCTTTTTCTTTGATAACTTCTAGTTGCTCAGAAGATTTTTTTCGAGCATCGAAGAAACGCTGAATTTCGTTCTCGATTTGGTCTGCAGCGATTGGAGCTTTGTTTAGAACAATCTCTTCTTCCTGCAGTAGTAGTGCTTTACCAAAAGCAATACCAGGAGATGCCAGGATACCTGAAATCATAGCCTTACCTTAAATTGACTTAAAACTAGGGGAAGTAATAAACGGACTGCGGATTAGTGCAGTTCGTCCATTAGAGCAACTAGGTGGTCAACAGCTTGTTGAGCTTGAGCACCTTCAGCAGAGATAGTTACTACTGTGCCTTTTACTAGACCTAGAGTCTGAAGCTTGAATAGGCTCTTAGCGCTTGCGCTTTTGCCGTTTGAAGTCACTGTGATGTCAGCGTCGAAGCCTTTAGCTTCTTTAACGAACTGAGCAGCTGGACGAGTGTGTAGACCGTTTTCTGCAGTGATCTCAACTTGCTTCTGATACATTTTTCACCCCGATATAGATATTATTTATTTAATATTAACGTAACTGAAAGTAAGCTTAACCTGTTTATGCTAAGCTCGCTATCTGGGATTATAAACTACCCAACAGTTCGGTGTTTGAGATTAATCCAAGTCAATTTTTTGTGACTTTTCTCTCTGTTCCAACCTCTAGCCGCCCGTTTTTTGACCGCTTTATTTTGAAGCTAGAAATAAAACACAACGGATTTATATTAAAGCTACGGCCAAAATGCAACAAAAAAGCCCCCCATAGGGAGGCTTTTGGGTAACATTCGTTACGTCAACATGTGAAAGTGTGATCACTGTTGGGTTTCTTTTTCTGTAAAGATACCGGCAAACAGTGCTGATGATAGGTAACGCTCACCTGAACTTGGTAGCACAACAACGATATTTTTACCTGCAAATTCTGGACGTTCAGCAATGCGGTTTGCTGCTACTACTGCTGCGCCAGAAGAAATACCTGCTAAGATACCTTCTTCTTCCATCAGGCGACGTGCCATATCAATTGCATCTTCTGAGCTAACGCGCTCAACTTCATCAATCAATTCAAGATCTAGGTTGCCAGGAATGAAGCCAGCACCGATACCTTGGATTTTGTGCGGAGCCGGTTTGATTTCATCGCCATTCAACGCTTGGGTAATAACTGGCGATTCAGTTGGCTCTACGGCAACAGTGGTAATGGCTTTGCCTTTTTGCTGCTTGATATAGCGGCTAACGCCTGTCAGCGTACCACCGGTACCCACACCTGATACAAAGACATCGACTTCGCCGTCAGTGGCATCCCACAGTTCAGGGCCGGTTGTCTTCTCGTGGATCTCAGGGTTGGCAGGGTTGTTGAACTGCTGAAGCAGTAGGTACTTGTTTGGGTTCGAAGCAACAATTTCTTCTGCTTTTTCGATCGCACCCTTCATGCCTTTTGGCGCTTCAGTCAGAACAAGGTTTGCACCTAGGGCTTTAAGTAGTTTACGGCGCTCAAGGCTCATGCTCTCTGGCATAGTCAGCGTTAGCTTGTAGCCACGAGCAGAAGCAACAAACGCAAGAGCAATACCTGTGTTGCCACTTGTTGGTTCAACAAGCTCAACACCTTCTTTCAAAATACCTTTCTTCTCGGCATCCCAAATCATATTGGCACCGATACGACATTTAACGCTGAAGCTCGGGTTACGGGCTTCAACCTTAGCCAAGACGTTTCCTTTACTTACTCGGTTAAGGCGAACGAGCGGAGTATTACCAATAGTCAGGGAGTTATCTTCGTAGATCTTGCTCATTGTTGTCGTTCCTTCGTAACGCGTTTAAAAACATAAGACACGTTAAGCATAACCCTTATATAGGGTTTGCAAAGTAATTTGTGGTTATATCTTATTGTTATATGGGACTGTTGGTATCGCCGAACAAGTTTCAAGCAGAGTAAGCGGTGAGTGGAGGGCAAGAGTAGGATGGAGAGGTATTTGGTCCTAGGAAAAGATGGTCCTCGGCCCTAGGAAAAGCAAAGCGAGAGCTTGACGTATCATAACAATCGACAAATTCTGCCTGCAGAACCACAGAACCACAGAACCACAGAACCACAGAACCACAGAACCACAGAACCACAGAACCACAGAACCACAGAACCACAGAACCACAGAACCCAAACTAAAAGAACAAAGTTTGGGTTCTGCCTAGATCAATAAGCCTTGTGCTGCTCGCGGTAATGGTCAACCCACATAGCCGTTGCGCCGCATACTGCTACCGGCATTACGAACAGGTTGAGGATTGGGGTCATGGTGCAAAGCATTACCAGGCTACCAAAGCTTAGCGATGTGCCGCGTTTGGTTTTCAGGGCATCGCGCATGGCTGGGAACGGCACCTTATGGTTGTCGAACGGGTAGTCGGCGTATTGGATGCTCATCATCCAGGCACTGAACAAGAACCACAAAACTGGGCCTACAGTCTGACCAATGGCCGGGATCCACATTAGGATAAACAGTCCAATGGCTTTTGGTAGGTAGTACTTTAGCTTGATCCACTCGCGGTGCATGATCCGAGGTAGATCTTTCATCACGCCGGTGATCCCGGTATCCGGGGCTTTTTGGCCAGTTAGCTTGGCCTCCAGATGTTCGGCGAGCAAACCATTGAACGGTGCGGCTATCCAGTTGGCAATGGTACTGAACAAATAGGAGAAGGTGACTAGGGTGGCAATAGCAATTAAAGGCCACAGCAGGTAAGACAGCCAATCTAGCCAGCTTGGCAGCTGGCTCATCCAGCCATCAATCCAGGTTCCCAGTTGGCTGAGCACTAAGCCAAAGGCTGTGCCAAACAGCACAATGTTAATCAATAGAGGAAAAAGGACAAAGCGACGCGTTCCAGGTTGGGTCGCCAGTGAAATGCCGCGAAAGAAATAACCGGCACCACTTATTGGGGCTGTTAGCTGGGGGCGAGGCTGCCGGGTAGATTGCATATAGGCTCCTTGGCAAGTCGAAAATGGGTTAAAGATGTAATCATTCTTGGCCAGATAGTAACGGTGATTAATAGCTATAAGCAAATTAACGCCGTTTGTGAACGCTCGGATGACGGCAAAAATGGTCAAACCTTGTCCATTTTTGTGCTCGGCAGCACTATCTTGCACGAATAACGACTTTCACCTTCTCATTCTGATTTGAGTTTTGATACATTAGAGTAAAGTTAAGTCCATAATGACTGATGTATACTACTTCAGTGAAGGGCTGTAGTTGGCTTTTTAATTTGCACTTTTTTGTCATAGCGGTATGACTGGCTATGATAAAAAGTAACAAGCTAAGTAGTAGAGGTTACCCGCTGGTGAGCAGTGGCTGTAACCTAGATGTTGATTTACCCGGTAATGGGTTACAAGTTAATTCAGAGTATTCGTATGCAGGAATTGCGTCTGGTTCTTATTATTGTCGGTGCGCTTGCCATTGCAGGATTGTTGCTTCATGGGCTATGGAGTAGCCGTAAGGAAAAACCTGCAAAGTTTGGTGAGAAGCCACTGGGTAAGTTGGACAAGTCTTCCCGAGATTCGGAAGGGTTTGATAAAGATGGTGTAGGCAGTGTCAGAGTGGTGAGCTCCGATACAACAGTAGCTGAGTCACCTCGTCAAGAAAGGAAAGAACCCGAATTGCACTTTGGTGCAAAGTTGGATGCTGACCCATTGCTAGATGGCCCTGCCATCAAAGATTCAGTTCCTACTCAGGGGCAAAATGCGCCGAGCCCAGTAATGACTGCAGTAGAGACACCCGCGCCTGAACAAGTGGTTGCTCCAGAGCCTGCACCAGTTGCCGTCGACAAGCCTCAAGTTGTTGAGCAACCTTCAGTTGCAGAGCCTAAACCGGTAGCGGCACCTGAGCAAGCGCCTGTCCAACAATCTCAAGAGCAGGTTGCTCCGACAGTTTTGGCAACAGAGCCAGCAGATAAGGTGGCAGAAAAAGTTGAGCCAGTGCTTAATGTTGCTACCGCTGAGCAAGTCACGCTTGACGAACCTGCTCAAGCTAAGGCGCAGCAACCGGAAACCGCTGAACCTCTTGCTACCGCTTCAGTCGTGGCTGAGTCCCAAACTAACGTTAAGGTAGAAACGGCCCTAGCGGAAGAAGCTGTAATTGAACCGGTGGCTGAGCCTGTTATTGAGCAAAGCCTGCCAGTTGAAGAGCCTGAACAACAGGTCGAGAAAGAAGTGCTTCCACCCGATTACTTGGTATTGAATGTCCATGCCCGTAATGGTGAGATGTTCCGTGGTAGCCGTCTCTTTAACGCTTTTGAACAAAACCACCTGATCTTCGGTGAAAATTCGGTGTATCACCGCCATGCCGATGCTGCGGGTACTGGGCCTGCCATTTTCTCTGTGACCAATATGGTACACCCGGCCCACTTCCCAGAAGGCGGTAGCGAAAGTTTCGAAACGCCTGGAGTGGCATTCTACCTGATGTTGCCATGTGAGATGGGCCGAGCCGATCAGAACTTTAATTTGATGCTGCAGACTGTCCAGCGTATTGCTGACAGCCTCGGTGGTGATGTGCTCGACCATGAGCGAAACCTAATCACCCCTCACCGCATCAGCGGTTACCGCGATAAAGCACAGCGCTATACTGTTAACTGACCTTTGTAGCATTTGAAGAACACAAATTGGCCCTTTATACATCTTGGTATAAGGGGCCTTGTTTTTTTATACCCTCCCCAAGCAAGACCTTTATGGCAAACCGCTTGGTTTTAGTACAGGTACATTTATGAGCCACGATATTCAGCTGCAGCTCGATGAGCTGCGCGAACTACTTGCCTACCACGGTCACCGCTATTACGTAGAAGACAATCCGGAAATACCGGATGTCGAATATGACCGTATGATGCAGCAGTTGCTGGCGATTGAGGCCGAAAACCCTGAGTTGGTTACGGTTGACTCACCGAGTCAGCGTATTGGCGGTAAGCCGCTTGATGGCTTTACCCAGATCACCCACGAAATCCCTATGCTGTCTTTGGACAATGCATTCAACGACGAAGATCTCCACGCTTTCGAAAAGCGAATGCTGGATCGCCTGTTTTCAGAATCCTCTCTGGCTTATTGCTGTGAGCCAAAGCTTGATGGCTTGGCTGTGAGCTTGATGTACGAAAACGGCGTATTGATTCAGGCTGCGACTCGAGGTGATGGCACAACGGGTGAAAATATCACCGAGAACGTGCGTACCATTCGTTCTATCCCCCTCAAGCTTCGTGGTGAGGGTTGGCCGGCACGCCTTGAGGTTCGTGGTGAAGTCTTTATGCCGAAAAAAGGCTTCGAAGCACTCAATGAAAAAGCCTTGAAGAAGGGTGAGAAGACATTTGCCAATCCGCGTAATGCAGCGGCAGGTAGCTTACGCCAGCTTGATTCTAAGATCACAGCCACACGCCCTTTGAGTTTTTATGCCTATTCAGTGGGAGTTGTTGAAGGACTGGAGCTTGCACCAAGCCAGTATGAACGTTTGGTCCAGCTTAAAGGATGGGGCTTGCCAATGTGCCCTGAAATCCGCCAGCTTGCCAATATGGATGAAGTGATCGCTTACCATCAGGAAATTGGTGGGAAACGCGAGGCACTGCCTTATGAAATTGATGGTGTGGTGATCAAAGTTGATGATGTTGCTATCCAGCAGCGCTTAGGCTTTGTTGCACGTGCCCCGCGTTGGGCTATTGCCTACAAATTCCCGGCACAAGAAGAGTTGACCACGCTCAAGAATGTTGAATTTCAGGTTGGTCGTACCGGTGCGATAACGCCAGTAGCAAAACTGGAGCCGGTATTCGTTGGCGGTGTGACGGTAAGTAACGCGACATTGCACAATGCCGATGAAATTGCCCGCTTGGGTGTCATGGTAGGGGATACCGTCATTATCCGCCGTGCCGGTGATGTGATCCCACAAATTGCATCTGTTGTCGAATCTCGCCGCCCGGCTGATGCCAAGGAGATTGTTTTCCCAGAAGTGTGCCCGGTTTGTGAGTCCAAAGTTGAGCGTGTGGAAGGGGAAGCGGTAGCCCGTTGCTCCGGTGGCCTGTTCTGCCAGGCCCAGCGTAAAGAAGCCCTCAAGCATTTTGTGTCACGTAAAGCCCTGGATGTTGATGGGTGTGGCGAAAAAATCATTGAGCAACTAGTTGACCGTGAAATGGTGGCAACACCGGCCGATCTCTTCAAACTGTCAGCGGGCGTATTGACGGTTTTGGAAAGGATGGGGCCTAAGTCGGCGCAAAAGCTGGTGGACTCATTGTCTTCTTCAAAACTAACAACACTGCCACGCTTCCTTTATTCCCTGGGTATTCGTGAGGTGGGTGAGGCCACAGCAGCGAACTTGGCGATGTACTTCGGCACTCTTCCTGACATTGAGGCGGCAACCAAAGAGCAGCTTGTCGAGGTACAGGACGTCGGCGAGATTGTTGCGGCACACGTTTACAACTTCTTCCGTGAAGAGCACAACCTGACGGTGATTAAAGAGCTTATTGACGTGGGTATCCATTGGCCGGCGATTGAACAGCGTGATGAAGAGGTTGAATTACCGTTGGATGGAAAAACGGTTGTGCTGACAGGTAGCTTGTCACAGCTAACCCGCTCTGATGCAAAAGCGGCATTGCAAAACCTTGGTGCCAAAGTGACGGGAAGTGTTTCCAAGAAGACCGATTTACTGGTTGCCGGGGAGGCTGCAGGGTCAAAATTGACCAAAGCTCAAGAACTTGGCATCGAAATCTGGGATGAGCAGCAGCTTGTTGACTTCATGGCACGGTAAAACCGTTAAAATCGTCAAAATATAATTATTTAACGAAATTAACGGAAAGCAGCTATAAGGCATTGTCTTTATAGCTGCTTTTTTTATGTCTTTGAGAAATTGGATTGTTATTTTTTGGGGCGAATTGATGGTGGTGAAATTGTGTTTCTATGGCAAAAAAGTGCCATCTTTCTAGCGAGAATAAGCTTTAAAACTCATGGTATATAGTGATGATTTTAATCTTTCAATGTTCTTATTCTGTTGTTTTAAATCGATTTTTTGTTTAATTTATATCTATTGATAGACTGGTTTGATCCGGATCACTATTCGCAATAAAGTTTGCACTGAGTCATATTTTTCGAATAATAAATTAAGTTATATTTGATGTTTTTTGATGTGAAAGTAGTCTTAAAGGGGAAGAAGGACAGAGGTTGAAAAGAATAGTTCAATCGAGTTTTTAAAAAATATAGCGGGTTGCTGATTAGCATTAGCGGCTTGCATATTGGGAGAGTTACTTGTTGCCCTCGGCGGCCAACCTTTTGGGCACAAGTAAACACAGCTAGTATTTTTAGGAGTTATTCCATGGAAAACAGTTCCAAGCTTTTCAAAGTGTCTGCGTTGACTGCAGCGATGTTTGGTGTGGTTGCTATGCCTGTTCATGCATCGACAGAAAGTGCAGCGGGTGATCAGTATGTTGAAGCTATCAATGAATTTACAGCGGACGCTGCTCTGAGCGGCACGTTGGTATTTGATACGCGTTCTCGTACTCGTACATCAGGCAAGCCTGGAGGCGAAAACGGCGATCGTTGGAGCCGTCTGGATTATTCAGCATACAACGCCATCCTTGATTTTACGTCTGGTTACCATGATGGTTGGTTAGGGGCTGATGTCGGTGCTTATTTCTCTGGCGATTTATATAACAATAGCCTAGTCAATGGCGATACAGGTGAGTATCTGTGTAATGAAATCTCAACCTGTAATAACCTTGATTGGGGTTCAGGCGAAGGTGACCAGCTTAAGGTTTATAAGGCGGCTATGAAGTTTAAGGCCGGTGAAAACGTTGATGGTCGCTTCGGTCTGCTTCAGGCCGGTGGTAACGGTACTATCGGTAATGTGTGGAGTTTTGTACCGGGTACATACCGCGGTGCTGAATTAAATGCGAATTTCGGTGATGTGAAATTAAGCTACTTCATTGCCGATCAGTTTACTGCGCCATGGCTATTGAGCGAGGATGACTACGCTCCTGCACTATGGTCAGATACAAGCTGGGGTATTGTTCACTCTCTGGGTGCTCAGTTTAATGCCACCGATGATTTGTTCCTGCAATTTGGTATTGGCCAAGCTACAGATGTGGTATACACCGACGGTGTTGATTGGGGCAATGGTGTTGTAACCGGTTATCAGGATGCTGTTGATACCACAGGTTACAAGGCTTATGGGCGTTATAATATCAACGATACGATGAACATCGCATTTGATTTTTACGGTGTCGATGATGATCGTCAGTATGATGGTTTAGGTTACACTGCGGGCCTAGCGTTTAACGCAAGTTTTGGTCAGTGGTCATGGATGTCTAACCTGCAATACGCTAAATCTGACAACGACCGTGATGTTAACCCTCGTATGATTTACACGTACGGTATGACCAATGGTAATTACTCTTTGTGGTGGGATGCCTTGTCTGATTGGAACAAATCGGGTCAGACTTCCTGGTACAACCGTATCTCTTACGACCAAGGAAATGGTTGGAACTACTACCTAGGCTTTGGTTATGGTACTGGCAGTAAGTCCGCTGCTGAAGGTGCAATGGGTGACTGGGATTACGAAAGCGAGTACGCAATCAATGGTACGGTTTCTTATTCACTACAGAGTGGTTCACTGAAAGGCACGACAGTTCGTCTACACGGTACCATCCTAGAGCGTGATGAATATGCTGGCGCGGCTGATGCCGATGAAACTGACCTACGCTTCCAGGTTATTGTTCCTTATAACTTCCTATAAGTTAATATGACTTAGAATAAAGAGCAGGCCCCTAAGTGGGGTCTGCTTTTTTTTATTTTTGAAAAAAGATCCCGCTAAGTGCATAAATTTTTTAAAGAAAAATAATTCAATAAAATGGCGCGTCATTTATAAGCTCCTATACTCAATGTGACCTAAATCATGTTTTATTGGGGGTTCTATGAAAAAAGCAATATCTATAACGTTAGCCGGGTTGTTTTTAGCTGCTTCAGTTTCATTACCTGTCAGTGCGTCAGGTAATAATGCTAATAGTGGAAACGGAGGAGGGTTTGGCCAGACATACTGCAAACTTCCGTCTGGCGATGTAGTTTTTGTTCCTTGGTTCTACTGCAAAGCTAAGGATGGTCAGGGAGACCCAGCAGACTTTTAAGGAAGCGCTTTATACTGAATATGAGAAACATTTTACTATGTGAACAATGACCAGTACCTTACGTGCTGGTCTTATTTTTATCCAGTTTCTAAACGATCTCTAATATTGAAAGCACAACAATAGTTGTTCACTATATATCGGCCATATAGTGTTCTTAAACATTGTTTATTGAGACGATACCTACCGTTACAACCTCTTTTAATATTACAACTCTATTCGTTATCCTTATTTCTGCAGTTATGTTTCTCGGCGGACATTAATACTATTCAAAGCATCAATGTCAAAAACGTCAAAAAACTCTTAAAATTTGAAAATCACTCTTAGCGATAAAATGCATGCATTGAGAGCATGATCACTCTTTCCTCATCAAGAAAAATAATAAAAAACCATAGACTGTAAATCTTTCTAATAAATACAAAAAAATGTTCTCGCTTTCACTACATTCTGTGATTGGGCGCACTCTTTGTTTTTACTGCAAAAACAGTATTGTATTTATGTTTTTCAGTTAAGTGCCTGTATTTTATGGTTTTATGTTGAGTTTAGGTTTTGCTGTTTTGAAGGTGATCATATTTTCCCTTGAGCTATCTTCACGATAAAAAAAAAGCCGATAGCCTTATTTATGAACAACAAATGATAGAAATTAAGGCAATCCTCCTTCGGCGGCCAACTGAGGAGGTGTTGCCTAAACAGCTATAATATTAGGAGTTTTTCATGGATAAGATGTTCAAGCGTACCCTTTTAAGTGCAGCTATCATGTCTGCTGCTGTTGCTGCGGTACCGGCACAGGCAAGTGATTCTGATGCGAAATATGAAGTTTACGGCATTATTGCTGTACAGGCTGCATACCGTGACTATGACACCGGTAACTCGGTTACTGACGATAATCTTGGTGGCATGCAGCTAAACAACGAATCACGTATTGGTTTCCGGGGATCCAAACAGTTCAAGAATTTTGGTCCTAGGTTTATATGGCAAATCGAAGGTGGTTATGTTGACCCAAGCTTCGGGGGTGAAGGTGCTGGCCTTGGTGAGCGTGATACGTTTGTCGGTTTTGAAAGTGATAGCCTTGGCCAAGTCAGGTTCGGCCGCGTATTGACGCCATTGTACGAGCTGGTGGATTGGCCTGCATCTAACCCTGGTCTCGGTGATGTGTGGGACTGGGGTGGTGCGATTGGCGGGGCGAAATACCAAGATCGCCAGTCTAATACTATCCGTTGGGACTCCCCACTTTATGCCGACGCGCTAACCTTTGATGTGGCAGTGGGTGCTGGTGACAAGGCCGGCTTAGGTGAAGGTGATGACTACTGGGGTGGCTTGGCGGCTCACTACAAGGTCGGCCCTGTCCAGTTTGATTTGGCGTATGAAGGTAACCGCAATATTTCCTCTGAAGGTACGTTCTGGGATAACGACACTTACCTAGCGGGTATCCAAGGTTGGTTCGATAACGGTATTTCATTCTTCGCGCAGTACAAATACATGGAAGCGTCCGCTGATACTGGCCGTGATGAAAAACAAGATGGGGTCTCTGCGGGGTTGATGTACAACATTAATGACTGGCAGTTCAAGTTAGGCTATGCCGCTAACTTTGACTTGGAAGTTGATGGTAAGACGATTAAGAATACCTCTGATGACGTGATTTCTGCACAAGCAATGTACTTCGTTGATCCGGCTGCGGTGATTTACTTCCGTGCCCGTACCCTAGACTTTGGTGACGGTGCCGAGGGTGTGGATTCGAACACGCGTTGGAAGTCCGGTGATTTTGATGAACTGTCTGTCGGCGTAGAGTACTACTTCTAAGCGCTGGAGCTGGATAAGACCCATAACTAATAAAAAATAAAGGGCGAACATTTCGCCCTTTTACTGACTGTGCGTATTGGGAGCTGAAAGATGAAACCACTATATAAATTTATTGCTGTGGGCTTGATGTTTGGGGCGGTGTCGGTGAATGCGCAGACTACGCTCTCACTCCAGAGTGAAATTCAACCACTGATCCTAAACTCGGCGGATGCCGAAGATGCGATGGTTGAGTCAGGCCATAACCGCTTGCTCGTTGAAGAAGGAACAAACCAGTTACTGTTTAGGGTTGGGCAGTTAGTTTCTGAAGATGCCAAGCACCGCAAGTATAATTCCCCGGCCTTTATCATCCGTTTTGAGGCAGCAGATACCCCACTTGAGTTGAGCTACCCCAAAATGCGGACCATCGCTGAAGCTAAAGCCTTTGAGAAGTCGCCGTCTTTTAGCCTAATTAATGAAGGCAACAGGCCGGTTGATTTCACCATCGACACACTTAGAGCCGGTGGCCTGCAAAACCTTAGGGACTATCAGAATGAGTTGGCAGCGTACAACAAGCGGGCTGATGCAATTGCTGCTGTTACACCGACTTCAACGTCAACGATAAAACATTCCTCTTCTATCGAACCTCAACCAGTGACTGGCGTTAACAGCAGTTCTCGAATGAATATACTGCAAGCGTCTTTTTCACGGCTAAGTGCCCAAGAGCAGCAACAGTTCATGTTGTGGGCGATGAAAAACTTGAAGGAATGATTTGAACGGGTGAACATCTCTTGCTGGTGTGCACCCTCATTAATGACTGATTGCTGACGGGTCATTGTAGATTTAACAGACGGTGGTAAAATACCCGCCATCTGATAGCAGTGAATCCACTGCATACTCCTTCATTAATTAGGTATTGTTCAATGACGGTTAAAACTCGCTTTGCACCGAGCCCAACAGGCTTTTTGCACGTCGGTGGTGCTCGTACAGCTCTTTATTCTTGGTTGTTTGCTAAACACATGGGTGGCGAATTTGTTCTTCGTATCGAAGACACTGACCTGGAACGCTCTACACAGGAAGCGATCGATGCCATTCTTGAAGGTATGGAATGGTTGGGTCTGAACTGGGATGAAGGTCCTTACTACCAGACCAAGCGTTTTGATCGTTACAACCAGCTTATTGACCAGTTGATGGCAGAAGACAAGGCATACAAATGCTACTGCCCGAAAGAGCTTCTGGATGAAATCCGTGAAGAGCAAATGGCTGCTGGCGTGAAGCCTCGCTACGATGCTAACCACCCGAAAGTGGTGGCAGCTAACGCTGCTGCGACGGAAGACTCGCCGTTTGTGATCCGTTTCCGTAACCCGAAAGAGGGTACGGTCGTATTTGACGACCACGTGCGTGGCCGTATCGAAATTGCCAACAGCGAGCTAGATGACTTGATCATCCGCCGTACTGATGGCAGCCCGACATACAACTTCTGTGTTGTGGTTGATGACTGGGATATGGGTATCACTCAGGTTGTTCGTGGTGAAGACCATATCAACAACACCCCTCGCCAGATCAACATCTACGAAGCACTAGGCGCACCAGTACCTGAGTTCGCTCACTGTGCAATGATCTTGGGTGACGACGGTGCCAAGTTGTCTAAGCGCCACGGTGCGGTAAGCGTAATGCAGTACCGCGATGAAGGCTACCTACCTCAGGCTCTTCTGAACTACTTGGTTCGCCTAGGTTGGTCTCACGGTGATCAGGAAATTTTCTCCCTAGAAGAAATGATCAAACTGTTTAGCCTAGACTCAATCAGTAAGTCAGCATCTGCATTCAACACTGATAAACTATTGTGGCTAAACAACCATTACATCAAGACGGCTGAGCCTGAGTACGTTGCAGAATACTTGCAGTGGCACTTGGATCAGAAAGAAATTTCTATCACAGACGGCCCGGCAATCACTGATGTGATCAAGCTAGTGGGCGAGCGCTGCAACACGCTTATCGAGCTTGCTGAGCAGTCTCGTTACTTCTACCAAGACTTCAGCGAATTTGAAGCGGGTGCGGCGAAGAAGCACTTGCGCCCAGTTGCTAAGGAAGCGTTGGAACTGGCTCTTGCTAAAGTTGAAGCTGTTGAAGAGTGGACAACTGAAAACCTTCACAACGTTATCAAAGATACTTGCGAAGAGCTTGAGCTAGGTATGGGTAAAGTAGGTATGCCACTGCGCGTATCTGTAACAGGCCAAGGCCAGTCACCATCTGTTGATGCGGTTATGCAGTTGATTGGCAAAGAACGCGTTGCTGCACGAATCAAGATGGCTTTGGCATTTATTGCCGAGCGTGAAGCAAACAGCTAATCCAGCTTACCTGAGCTAGAACAAAATGAAACGGAAGAGTGAAAACTCTTCCGTTTTTTCATTTCTTATGCATTTGTTTGTAGTTATTGATGCAGACATAGAAGCTTTTGGCTGTAGCACAATGTCTAACGGCATCTTCTGGCAGATCAGCCTCAGTACCTGACAACGTGAAAGCCCCAACATTGAAACTTGCAGCGACCATCATTGCAGCAAAAACAGTGATGATTTTCTTCATGGCGTCCTCCTTCTTAATAAAACGCATGTGATTAAAGCCTCAAAATTTCATGTACGGCATGTTTCTGTACCATTAGATAGTAGGTGAAGATCATTTTTTTCAAGCATTAAAAAGAGACGGGGTATCATTTATTTGGAAATTAAGGCTTGATGCTGAGATTTTATGCAGTGAGCCAACTGTATGGGTGATGAGTGCTCAACTATTGCTGTAATTCCTTTTATCTATATTTGCGACGTATTAGAATTTATCTTTCGAACAAATAACGTTGAGATATCTTCCTTTCGAACCGTGCGCCAAACGTATTGTGTAGAAACAGGCAAATTCGGTATGCCCCTAAATCCACTGGGCTGCGTTGAGTTATAGGCAAGGATGGCATCTTCACGATACCTACAGGATAACCGCTATGCTGTCTTTAATAGGACGCGAAACCCCTTTATTTGAGCGTGATATTGCTTGTTTTGAGCAAGAGATATCGCGTTTGGTGTCAACTTCACGCTTTTTGGTTCTAGGCGGAGCAGGGTCTATTGGGCAGGCGGTCTGCAAAGAAATCTTTAAACGCAATCCAATAAAACTCCATGTCGTCGATATTAGTGAAAATAACCTTGTTGAATTGGTGAGGGATATACGTAGTTCGTTTGGCTACATCGACGGTGATTTTCAAACCTTTGCATTAGATATTGGTTCGCTAGAGTATGATGCCCTTATCCAAGCTGATGGCCAGTTTGATTATGTGTTAAACCTTTCTGCCCTTAAGCATGTACGCAGCGAGAAAGACCCATTTACATTAATGCGAATGATTGATGTGAATGTGTTTAATACAGAAAAAACACTGAGGCAATCAATTGCTTCTGGTGTTAAGAAGTATTTTTGCGTCTCTACCGATAAAGCGGCAAACCCTGTCAATATGATGGGGGCTTCCAAGCGTATCATGGAAATGTTTTTGATGCGCAGGAGCGAAGAGATAGCGATTTCAACTGCTCGTTTTGCCAATGTTGCCTTTTCAGACGGCTCGTTATTGCATGGGTTTAACCAGCGGTTGCAGAAGCAGCAACCTCTGGTTGCCCCAAGTGATATTAAGCGGTATTTCGTGACGCCACAGGAGTCTGGTGAATTATGCCTGATGTCGTGCTTGCTAGGGGATAACCGAGATATCTTCTTCCCTAAATTGAGCGATTCCCTACATTTAATGTCTTTTGCAGATATTGCCGTTGAATACCTTAACCAGCGAGGGTTTGAACCTTATCTATGCCAAAGCGAAGATGAAGCGCGTGAATTGGCCGCGACTTTACCGCAAAAAGGGTACTGGCCGTGTTTGTTTACACAGAGTGACACAACCGGCGAAAAAGACTTTGAGGAGTTTTTTACGGTTGACGAAACTCTGGATATGACACGCTTTTCCGGCCTAGGCATCATCAAGAGTCAGTTGGGTTATCAAGCGGCATTGTTGCAAGAATTTGAGTCTCAAATTAATCAGATGAAGTTGGGCAAAGCGTGGAGTAAAGAACAACTAGTCGAACTGTTTTTTCACATGCTTCCCGGGTTTGGCCATAAAGAAACCGGCAAGCACCTAGACAGTAAGATGTAGGAGTTAGGATGCAACCTTCGTCAATTATTGAATTTGTTCAAGAGACTTACCAGACAGAGGCGTTTATCCCGCTGCATGCGCCTAGCTTTAATGGGAATGAAAAAGCCTATGTTGCCGACACACTCGACAGCACTTTTGTGTCGAGTGTGGGACGTTATGTCGACGATTTCGAACAGAAAATTGAAGCTTTCACCGGCTGCGCTAAAGCCGTGGCGACAGTCAATGGTACGGCAGCCCTACAAACAGCTCTTTATATGGCAGGCATCCAGCGGGGGGATTTAGTCATCACCCAAGCGCTGACGTTTGTCGCCACATGCAATGTGTTATACCACATGGGGGCAGCCCCTATTTTTGTTGACGTTTCACCGATTAGCCTCGGGTTATGCCCGAAAGCGGTGGAGGCGTACCTTACCGAATATGCCCAATTAACAGATGAGGGCTGCATCCATAAGCACACCGGTCAAAGGATCAAGGCTGTTATGCCGATGCATACTTTTGGTCATCCGGTTGAACTGGACGAACTGGTTGCCGTATGTCAAAAGTGGCAATTGGTATTGGTTGAAGATGCCGCCGAGAGCCTTGGCTCTTATTACAAAAGTAGGCATACAGGCACTGTGGGGATGCTTGGCGCTTTAAGCTTTAACGGGAATAAAATTATCACTTCAGGCGGTGGCGGGATGGTTTTATGCCGCAGTGAAGAGTTAGGTGCTCATACCAAGCATGTAACGACCACAGCGAAAGTCCCGCATCCTTATGAGTTTTACCATGATGAGCCTGGCTTTAATCACCGCATGCCAAATTTGAATGCGGCCTTGGGTTGTGCACAGATGGAAAGGCTGGATTCTATTTTGGCGAATAAACGAACACTGGCTCACCAATACCAGGCATTTTTCGCCGGTAGTGGGTGGCAGTTTGTTGCTGAGCCAGATTATGCACGCTCAAACTATTGGTTAAATGCTGTGATATGCCCGAGTCAAGAAGCTCGGGATCAGTTGCTATCAGAGACCAATGCAGCAGGGGTTATGACTCGCCCAGTTTGGCAATTGATGCATCGTTTGCCGATGTTTGAGAAAGCGATGCGTGGGCCCTTGCCTTATTCCGAACATTTGGAATCGCATTTGGTCAACCTGCCGAGCTCACCAGTTATCAAATTAGCTTGAGTTATCCAACTTACAAGAGCTGGAGGAAAAATGAAACAAAATGAAAAGGGTGAAGGATTCATCCGCAGTGAACAAGAAGAGTCTAGCTTGGATAAGCTGAAGGATATTCATCTTAACTTGGTCCCTAAACTAGGTGAGAACTGGAACCAACATTCATTGGTTACGCTTCGCAGACAGAGTATCTCAAGGATTTTATATTACGACTGGGTCTATAAGAAATTATTGGGCAAGCCAGGTGTTATCTGTGAGTTTGGCGTGCAGTGGGGAAGTGGTTTAAGTGTCTTACAGAGCCTACGTGGCATGTATGAACCATACAATCATCAACGCAAATTGATTGGTTTCGACACCTTTGAAGGCTTTCCTGATGTCTGTGAGTTAGATGCTGAAGCCAAGGTTGGTGACTATGCAACTGATGTGGGATATGAACACATATTGCAGAACATTCTTGATGCTCATGAGCAGCAAAGTCCTTTAAGCCACATAAAGAAAAATGAATTGGTTAAAGGCGATGCATCTGAAACAGTCAAAACTTGGTTAGAACAGCATCCCGGACTACTGATTGGTATGGCCATTTTTGACATGGATATTTACAAACCTACCCGTGACGTGCTGGAAGCAATAAAACCACGATTATTTAAAGGGTCGGTATTGGTATTTGATGAGCTGAGTTGTGACAGTTGGCCTGGCGAGACGATTGCGGTACAGGAAGTGCTAGGGATAAACTCTTTACGTTTTGAGCACTTTCCCCATCAGCCGAACTGCGCTGTTGCAATTTATGAGTAAGGCTCCAGTTTGCTAAGGGGCTAGTTAGGGGTGATAATTTTTTGCTTTGGATTAAGGGATGACAGTATATAAGAAGAACTGGGAAGCCAGTTATGAAAGAGAAGAAAATCATATTTACTTTCCAAAAGAGCAATGCGTTAAGTTCTTGTCTCGCTTCGTTGGCAAGCGTATAGGACTTGAAGGTATTGCGTATTACGATGAGCGTTTTGCCGCATCGGAGGCACTGGATTTTGGATGTGGTATTGGAGCACAAACCCAACTTCTTGCTGATTTTGGCTTTACAGTTACAGGCGTCGACATATCTCAGTCAGCGATTTTTAAGGCAAAAGAAATATACCCAGAGCTTAGTGATAGTTTTCGGCTTATCTCTGGCGATGGAAGTTTAGTTTTTGAGGACAATCAGTTTTCTGTGGCAATAGCTGATTCCGTTTTAGACAGTATGCATTTTGAATATGCAAAAAAAAGCCTTGCTGAATTAGATCGTGTGACCGACGGCTATGTGTTTATTAGCTTAGTCGGCTCTTCAATGAGTCCAAACTCAGCGATGGAAGAAGTTGTGAAAACAAAGCATGAGTTCGGAACCATACAGTCCTATTTTGACAAAGCAAAGACAGAAGCACTATTGGAAAACACTCAATTTCGAATTGTATACCAAAATACTGTCACTGATTTTAACGACTTAGCTGGTCAGTTATACGATGCTCGTACCTTTATTGTCCTATCAAACAGAGCGACGGAATCCAATGTCTAAGCGTATTTTGGTTGAAGCCTCTGGAAGCCCGGTTAGCGCTTACATGATAAAGGCTATTCAGGATGCCGGGCATACTGCCATCGCTTCGGACATCTCACCGGATTGTGCTGCTAGTGTGTTCGCGGATGAATTTGTCCTGTTTCCACGAAAAGATGATCCGTGCCTATGGGAAAAAGTAGAGCAAAGCTTGGTCGATAACCGTATTGACCTCGTTGTTCCTTCGTTCGATGAAATGCTGCTTGGTTGGTCGCAGCGCCGAGAGACTTTGGCTTCAAAGGGGGTAAGAGTCCTTATTTCCGCGGTGAGTACGGTTGAAGTCTTTCAGGATAAGTGGCTAACCGCCCAGTTTTTTGAAAAACATCATTTACCCTGTGCCAAGTCCTCCTTAGAACCTGATTATCCTTTGGTCAAACCAAGGCACGGCCGGGGGAGTATGGGGGTTTACATAGAGCATTCTGCTGAGCGGCGTGCCAAGCAGTTTGGTGAGGGGGATATATCTCAGAGTATTTTGACCGGTGAGGAGTACACTGTCGACTGCTTGTTTAGCCACGATGGCCAGCCGGTTTATATTGTACCGAGAAAAAGGCTGGGTGTGGTGAATGGCAAGTCCATGGGTGGGGTCGTCGAATATAACGAGAATATTGATCGGTTGATAACTCAACTTGCCAAGGCCACCCATTTTGTAGGGCCCGTTAACGTTCAATGCTTTGTAGAGGGCAGCAAGGTTTCGTTGGTGGAAGTTAACCCGCGCATTGCTGGTGGGATGGCACTGGGGTTTGCCGCCACAGAGAACTGGGTTCCTCTATTTATTCGTATTATCAACGAAGAGCTACTTTCTTCTGTTCCCATTCAATGGGGCATGAAAATGTATCGTACCTACCAAGAATTTTTCACCATATGATATCGCTGGTTATTTTCGACCTTGATGATACTTTGTATCCGGAAAAGGCTTATTTTTCAGCTGCCTTTGATCGTTTTGAGCAATGTTATGGTTATCAGCCTGGATGTTTGAACCAAGCGTTTGGGCGCATAGACCGTAAGTTAAGCCGAGATATCCTTAAAGATACCTTGCTCAAAGCCGACATATATAGTCAGCAGAACCATGACAAATTGTTTGAGTGTTACCGCTCTGTTGACGTCAAGCTAGAACTACCGTTAGAAACCCTGCATGTGTTGGAGCGATTAAAAAGAAGCGGTTGCAGTGTGGCTCTTCTTACCAATGGCGTGGTGGTCGTCCAACAAAACAAAGTAAATTGTTTGGGGATTGAACGCTGGTGTGATGCTGTCTTTTATGCGCGGAATAACTCCTTAGGTATAGAAAAGCCCGATCCACGTTGTTTCACGCAAGTGTTAAACCACTTCGGGGTGCCGGCAAAAGAGGCAATCATGATTGGAGACAGTGCTGAAAATGATTACTTTGGGGCAAAACGTGCAGGGCTTAAAGCTCTATTGCTCGGCGGGGAAGGTGTGGGATCTATCCAAACTTTAAGCCAGGCTCTTCCACATATATTGGACACCCATGATGAAAAAGATTAAGCGCATTCTGGCCGTCACTGGCATTCGTTCAGAGTATGACATTTTATATCCGGTGATAAAGCGGTTTCACGACAGTGATGAATACGAATTGAAAGTGGTGGCCTCAGGCGCACACTTGTCTGACTGGCATGGAAATACAGTAGATAGGATTGTCAGCGACGGATTTACCATCGCGGATCGGATTGATACGTTGTTGACCACAAACCGTTCTACCCAGCGGAGTAAGGCTGTCGGGCAGCTTATTACGGGCTTAACTCAAACTGTTGAACGTGAACAACCTGATATGTTGTTGGTAGTGGGAGACCGTGAAGAGAGCATTGCCACTACTATCGTCGGGAATTACATGGATGTCTTGGTTGCCCACATTGGCGGCGGGGATCCGGTTTGGGGTAACGCTGATGACCCGATTCGCATGGCGGCGAGTAAATTGGCGCATGTCCATTTTACGACGGCTAAGCCCTATGCCGACAACTTGGAGAAGATGGGCGAAGACAGTTGGCGTATTGCTTTTTGCGGAACGCCAGGGCTCGATAATATCTGCCAGGAGCCGGCTGTTGGCCTAGATGTTGTCTCTGACTATGTCGGCTCAAAGCTCGAAGATTATATTGTGGTGCTAAAGCACCCCCTTTCTTCTGAACACCATCAAGCTTATGAGCAAATGACCTCGGCGTTATCTGCGATCGACCGTGTTTGCAAGGAGCGAAATTTGAAAGCGGTGTGTATTACTCCCAATAGTGATCCTGGTTCTTTTGAGATCATCCAGGCTTATAAGGCGTTCGAGTCTGAGCACATCATTTTGCAGCAAACACTGCCGCGCAACATTTTCGTTAATTTGCTTCGTAACGCCAAGGCTTTAGCTGGTAATTCCAGCATGGGGATCCTAGAGGCACCTATGTATCAGTTACCGGTGATTAATATTGGCCACCGCCAACAAGGCCGGCTCAATGCAGGCAATGTAGAATTTGTCAGCTATGAAGAACAAGACATTGTCAGAGCTATCGAACGAGCGGTGTTCGATAATGCGTATCGAGATGAGGTTGCTCAATTGGAAAACCCCTACGGCTGTGGACGGGCGGCACAAATCATCGAGCAGTTTATCCAAAATATCGATTTGTTAGATCCGAAGTGGTTGGTCAAAGAAAAGCTGGTGTAGAGCAATAACCGGAAAATGATATGAATAAATCAGTTTTAATTGTAGCGCCACACGCCGATGATGAGACACTGGGGTGTGGTGGTACTATCTTACGTCTAATCCAGGAAGGGTATCAGGTCAGTTGGCTGCTGGTTACCGGGATGAGTGAAGATTCTGGCTATAGCGTGGGTCAGATACACCGACGCCAGCAAGAAATTGATAAGGCCGCGGCTGCTTACCAATTTTCAAATACCTACACACTTGGCTTGCCTCCTGCACAATTGGATGCATTGCCAAAAGGGGAGGTGATTGGTGCTGTCTCGGGGGTTATCCAATCCCTCAAGCCAGAGCAAATCTATTGCGTGTACCGCAACGATGCCCACAGTGATCATGAAGTGGTGTTCGATGCGGTCATGGCTTCAACCAAGTCATTCCGCGCGCCTTTTGTTAAGCGTATCTTAGCTTATGAAACCCTATCAGAAACTGATTTTGGCTATAAACCGGAAGATCCGGGCTTTCGTCCCAATGTCTTTGTCGATATCTCGCCATTCCTAGAAAAAAAGCTAGAAATATTGGCCTATTTTGAGTCAGAGGTTGGCCCGTTTCCTTTTCCCCGCTCTACCGAGGCACTGAAGGCGTTGGCCAAGGTGCGGGGCGTTCAATGTAATACCCATGCGGCTGAAGCCTTTATGCTTATCAAGGAGATCCTATGACGTTGGTTATTGCCGAGGCTGGGGTTAACCACAATGGGGATGAAGCGCTGGCTTTTGAGTTGGTCAACGTTGCACACCAAGCGGGGGCGGATGTCGTCAAATTCCAAACCTTTAAAGCTAAGAACCTGGTGACTGAGGAGGCTGGGCTAGCCGATTACCAAAAGAACAACCTGCAAAGCACAGAATCACAGTTGGCTATGTTGAGCAGGTTGGAACTACCCTATGATACCCACCATGCGCTGGTTAACCATTGTCAGTCCCTAGGTATCGAGTTTCTTTCTACCGCCTTTGATGAAGAGAGCTTGACCTTCCTTGTTGATGACTTGGGGTTGAAGCGCCTAAAAATACCCTCGGGGGAGCTCACTAACGCGCCCTTGGTCTTGGCTCATGCCCGCAGCGGATGCGATTTGATTGTGTCAACTGGGATGGCGACCTTGTCCGAGATCGAAATGGCACTAGGTGTTATTGCATTTGGTTTTACCTCAGAGGGAAGAGCTCAGCCTTCGGTGCGTGCCTTTGAGGAAGCCTATGGCTCTGAGGCTGGGCAACAGGCCCTGAAACAAAAAGTTACCCTACTACATTGTACCACTGAATATCCGGCCCCCATGACCGACATCAACCTTCGGGCGATGGATACGCTTGCTTCTTCGTTTGGCTTGCCAGCCGGTTACTCTGACCATAGCGAAGGGATCACGATTCCGGTGGCAGCGGCAGCTCGGGGGGCTGTTATCCTTGAGAAGCATTTTACCCTAGATAAAAACCTGGAAGGCCCGGATCACAAGGCGTCGTTGGAGCCATGTGAGTTGTCGGCAATGGTTTGTGCAATCCGCCAAGTTGAACAAGCATTGGGCGATGGGGTGAAGAGGCCGATGGCATCTGAAATTAAAAATAAAGCGGTTGCACGGAAAAGCCTAGTTGCGGCTAAACCGATTGAAGCCGGAGAGTCCTTTACTCCAGCGAATTTAACGGTAAAGCGACCAGGAACCGGCGTTTCTCCCTATTGTTATTGGGAAATGCTTGGGCAATCGTCAGGGAAAGCCTATTCCAAGGGGGCCTTCATTGACGAGTAGCCAAACAGGGATGCCGATTGTGCTGATTGGCGGGGGTGGGCATGCGAGTGTTCTTGCCGATATATTGATCAGCCAAAACAGGGAGATCTGCGCAGTAATTAGCCCTGACGATGTTTCAACGCGACAAGTTTTCGAGAATATACCGGTTTTAACATCAGATAAAGAAATCGCACAGTTTTCGCCGCAATCGGTCATGTTGGTTAATGGTATAGGGATGCTACCCTTTTTCGGCTTCCGCTGTGATGTCACTAAATGGTACACATCAATGGGCTACCGTTTTGAAACAGTGGTTTCAGAGCAGTCGCTAGTGTCCAAGTATGCAGTCTTGGAAGAAGGGGGACAGGTTTTCCCTGGCGCTATCGTTCAAGCCGGTGCTGTTGTTGGTCAGCAAACCATCGTCAATACCGGTGCCATCGTTGAACATGATTGCCTAATTGGGCCGTTCAGCCATTTGGCGCCGGGGAGCGTGGTTTGTGGTGGGGTAAAAACAGGGAAACAGGTATTTATTGGGGCAAATGCGACGGTTACCCAAGGCTTGTGTTTGGGAGATCAGTCTATTGTTGGCGCAGGCGCTATGTTAAGCGAAGATTTATCAGCCAAGGCTGTTTGCTACTCCTCTCGTAGTGTCATTAAACCTCATACAGAAAAATAGGTATGTTATGAGTCTATCCTGGAAAAGTGTGGCGATTAAGCCAGAGCACACTATCCGTGATGCACTGGAAGTGATTAACAGGGAAGCGTTGCGGGTTGCACTGGTCGTTGATGACTTACAGCGTTTAACGGGAGTCGTTACTGACGGTGATATACGCCGGGGGTTATTGAAAAACTTGGCGTTGTCTGACTCTGTGTCGCTGGTAATGAATACAAAACCAATGACAGCCATTGCAGGGACGTCACGGGAAAGGCTCTTATCCCTGATGGAGCAAAAAGGGGTTTTATCCATACCGTTAGTCGATGGCGCCGGCCAGGTTGTTGGGCTGGAAACCTTGCACAGTGCGCTCCACCAACCGAGGTATGATAATCCTGTTTTTTTGATGGCAGGAGGCTTTGGCACACGGTTACGGCCTCTGACAGATAACTGCCCAAAACCGATGCTGAAGGTTGGCAATAAGCCTATTTTGGAAACTGTCATCCAGAGTTTTATCAAGGCGGGGTTTGAGAATTTCTACATTTCAACCCATTACATGCCTGAACAAATCCAAGAGTATTTCGGTGATGGAAGCAAGCTTGGCGTAAATATTTCCTATATCCATGAAGATAAGCCTCTGGGGACGGGAGGTGCGCTTGGTTTATTACCTGATGATTTGCCGCAAGGGCTTCCTTTAATCATGATGAATGGCGATGTGCTGACCAAGGTGGACTTTCAACAGTTGTTGAATTTTCATCTTGAGCAAGAAGCCGATGCGACAATGTGTGTCCATGAGTACGACTACCAGATCCCATATGGCGTCATTAATGGTGAGGGAAACCGTGTGACGAGTATGGTGGAAAAGCCGATCCAGCGTTTTTTCGTTAATGCAGGCATTTATGTAGTGTCACCAGAGGTGATAAGGTCTGTCCCTAAGAATCACCCCATCGATATGCCTACTTTGCTAGAACAGCACATGAAAGAGCGGGAAAGGGTACTGATGTTTCCTATACATGAATATTGGCTGGATATAGGGCGGATGGAAGATTATAACCGTGCACAAGCGGATATCCTGTCATTGGGAATAAATGGATGATTGATAATAAAAAAGTACTAGCAGTGATCCCTGCTAGGGGGGGCAGTAAGCGCCTACCTGGAAAAAATACCAAGTTACTGAATGGCAAACCGCTAATCGCTTGGTCAATTGAAGCGGCTAAGTCTTCCCAACTGATCGATCGTGTTGTGGTGAGTACAGATGATGAAGGTATTGCATCTGTTTCTCGAGCTTTTGGGGCTGATGTCCCTTTCTTGAGGCCTGCTGGCCTGTCAGGCGATCACGCGAGTACCGATAGTGCAATAATTCATGCGTTGGACACTTTGCCGATGGAGTATGGGGTTGTTGTAATCCTACAACCGACTTCACCATTGAGAACCGCTGATGATATTGATAATGCACTAGCAATGCTCAACGATACAGGTGTAAATGGGGTAGTTTCGGTGTGTGAGTGTGAGCATCCTCCGTTATGGTCAAATACGTTGCCGGATGACCGGTTAATGGGCGGTTTTCTTCGGCCGTCAGTTTTAGGTAAGCGCTCACAAGATTTGCCGCAATACTATCGCTTGAACGGATGCCTTTATGCTTTTGATGTCGAGGCGTACCGGCAGAGACAAGGTACCTATTATTCTGATGATGTGAAAGCGTACATCATGCCGTCAGAAAGGTCAGTTGATATAGATACACAGGTGGACTTCTGTTTTGCTGAGGCCCTGATTAGTTATTTCAGCACTGGCAAGACTAAAAGTCACCTTAATGAACAGAAAGCCTGTCAAGAATCCATCTTGGATTGATGATTTAGACATCAATGTATGAGCTTGGATGTGATTATTATCACGAAAATATGATCAAGTTAAACTTTAGTTTGGGTTGGTGGGGTTATCTCTATTGACATGATTTAACTAAGTTTTTATTATCCTTTGCACGATTTGGGGCTATAGCTCAGCTGGGAGAGCGCTTGCATGGCATGCAAGAGGTCGGCGGTTCGATCCCGCCTAGCTCCACCAAATTAAGAAAACCTCGCTTCGGCGGGGTTTTTGCTTTTTTAGGCTTTTTTATCTTTCCCCTCCTTTTTAAGACACCCATATTCTTGGCCTAACTGTTTTTTTCATATGAATTAAGCTTCGCGTTGCTTTCTATCAACACCGTGTTGTTGTATTTTTCAACCAAATTTAGAACGGCGTTTTTTATATGATTAAGAAGCTAATTCATCAAGCTGCATTGGGCAGCTTATTGCTTGCTTGTATATCGACAGCAGTGGCGGCCGAGGTGAAAGAGTCCAAGTCTTTTATCGGTATTGGTGTCACGGATGGGACGAAGTATGAGTCGCCACTGGAGTTTGAGCCGGTGTTCCGCTTAGGGGCAATATTTGATGAAAAGCATCGCTTTGCGGCAAATTACTCTCATGGTTTTAGCTCAGGGGTAACCAGTATCCATTTTGCTTATGACTATCTATATCCTTTCACTGATAACGGGAATTGGCAGGTATTTGGTGGTGGTAGTCTGGGTTATAAATTTGGCTTACATGATACAAACGATTGGACTTTTGGTGGTCAAACGGGTATCCGTTACCAATACAGCCCAGAGACCAGTTTTGATTTTGGTTATCGGATGTTTGATACGCTCGATGAGTGGAAAGAACATGAACTCGGGCAACTGGGCAACATCTATATCAGCATTGATTTTACAATGTAGGTGTAAGCCCAAACGAAAAAGGCCCAGTTACGAGAGGGTAACTGGGCCTTAAATATGGCGCTCCCTACAGGAGTCGAACCTGTGGCCTTCCCCTTAGGAGGGGGACGCTCTATCCAGCTGAGCTAAGGGAGCAGCAAGCACTGCTTGGTTTTTCCATTATACAAAAAATTACCAATAAATTAAGTGATTAGTCTTAATCTTCCATCTGTTTGGTTAGCAAATCGCCAGGTTGGATGCTGTTGGCAAGCTCAGGCTGCTCAATACTTAGCTCCGCAGATTTCTCATAGACACGACCGACAACCAAAGTGATCTCGGTTTGGACCATACGGTTTCTTGGGATCCCGTTTTGATCAATAAAGCCAGCACTGTGCCACAGGGCAAGTTGGTCACCTTGCTTAACGCCGTGTTTGCGGCCTTGGTTGATATGTACGGTATTGCCATGGTGGCGGACGACTTCAGGCAAGTTGGTACGGCAGGCTAACGAGCTTTCCAGATCCAACATCATATTTTGGCTGACCCGTTGGACAGCTTGGCCGTAAGCAGACTGCCAGAACCGGGCACTGCTGGTGTCGACCTGGCTGGTGCGGGAAAATGGCCAGTTGGCGACTTCACGGTATTGGTTCTGCATCAGTATTTCGCCGGTTTTACCGTCCATGAGCTGAAGCTCGGCAGCAAATTGCCGGTTGATCTTATCGCTGCGCAATAGCTTTTGATCGAGCGTCGAGGTTAAATCGGTGATTTGGCCACTGATGATGTATTGGGCGTCATTATCTTCAGCCAGCATAACCATTTGGCTTGGGTAGCCCGGGTTGATTTGGACACGGGTGGTGCCGGAGACCACAAAGCTTTGCGAGCGGGTTTCAAGTTGGCGTTTTAATACGGAGGTGAAGTTGTTCCCTAGCTGGTAGACCCCTCCGAGTGAAGCGTGTTGAGGTGAGCGGATATTAAACTCCCCCAAGAGCAGGCCTTTCTTGTATTGTACCTTGTGGCAAGTTCTTGCCGACGGGAAAACTTCAATTTGTGCTGTCAGGTATAGGCTACCACTTCTCTTTTTACTCTTAGTGACGGTAATTTGACGTAACTCGCTGCCACTGAACTGGTAAGTATCCTGACTGTTTTTGAGATAGGGTTTGATGCGGTTGAATGAGGATAGATCGGCTCCGGAATAGCGGATCACCTGTAACACAGCATCTTCAAGCGCGCTCTGGCGGGCTTGGGACTCACTTTGCAGTACGACAGCAGAGCCAGTGACTTCATACCATGCCGCGCTCGCCGGTAAGGCAAAAAGAATTAGCCAGGTGCTGCTCAGGGTGAGGAGGATCTTTTTTATCATTTCGTCCACTTTCGGTATAAAAATTGCTTTAAAACTCTATGTTGGATGCTTACGAGTTTAAGCGAGTGTGCCACTATCGGTTAAAACATTGAATGGCGGCTTTCATAGTATTCCAAGGGTAATGCAAAGAGCATTCCTGATTTTTTGTGTTTACCAATAAAGTTTTTGTTTGAAACTACGATAACAAGCTATGGGTCTGAAGTCTCTCTTCAATTGGAGCTGTATATGATGAAAAAATGGGTAATTGTATTGATGGCAATGTTGGTAACTTCTTGCGCCTATTCTCCCATTTATAATGGTAAAGAGCCTTATACCGGTAGCCGACACAGTTTGGATGAAATGCCGCGCCATACCATGGATTTCTTCATCGAAGGGATGGCTGACAAACTGATTGCATCCAACCAGTACTTGACGGCCCGTACACCGTTGGCTGTGACGTCATTTGTTGACCTGCAAGATATGGACGAGACCAATTGGCTGGGGAATTCAGTTTCGGAAGGTTTGATTTACCAAATGCAGCAACGCGGCTATACCGTTGTTGACTATAAAATCACGGGCGGTATCAAAGTGACTCCAGATGGCGATTTTGCATTGAGTCGTGACTGGCAGCAGTTATCATCAGAGCAGCCCGTTGATTATGTGTTGGCTGGCACTATGCTCCGTCAATCGGCAGGGGTACTGGTCAATGCCCGTATTATTGGTATTCGCTCCCGTGTGGTGATTGCCTCGGCGCAAGGCTTCTTGCCTGCTGATCGGATTGGTCGAGATCTCGATAGCCTTAATCGTATGCGAATGGATAATGGGTGGATTATTCGTGACGAGACATTGTCCCACGATAGAAACACCGTAGTAATTAAGCCTTAGGAGAAAAAATGCGTTATTGGTGCCTGTTGGTTTTAGCTTTCCTCGTCGGTTGTCAGCCTTTGGTTGAAACGCGCAGCACAGACATTATTACCGCTGTTGGCTATGCCTCTATTAGCGAGCAGCCAGGAAAGAATATAGAAGAGAAGCGGATGCGGGCTATGCGAGCGTCAAAACTCGATGCATACCGTGAACTGACTGAGCAGGTATACGGTATTCGTATTTCAGCCCGTTCAGAGATGGATGATCAGCAGTTGAACTATGAAAACAATAATAGTTCGGTTGATGGCAGTATCCGTGGGGCCGAAGTGATCCGTAGTTATCCCATTGGCGACAACTATGTGACTGAAATGCAACTGGATCTCAATAGAATGGAGCGTCTAAAGGGGAGTGCAGAAATCTATGCTGTTCCCCAGAGCCAGGAAGTGATGTTCTAAGCGGTATTCCCGAAAGGTTAAATAACTGCTTGATTATGCTTTCAGATCAGTGCCCAGAGTGCGGGTGTTCTGGGTCATGCCCTCGCTGGTATAGGTCATTTGATGCTTGCCACGGCTTTGCTGCAATAGGTTATTGAGCTTGTGGAAGCTCAGCTGAGCACGCATTAAGGCTTCACCATTGACATCATTGGTGGACTGGCAATCGTCTGCCAGTGAACGCAAGGTTGCGACGTTGGCGGATAAGTCGCCGCCTTCTGCCAGCCTTGACTGCTCAGGATGGACGGAAAGCTGGTGATCGACCAGTTTGATACTGTCGATCAATGCCGACTTTTTCTGTGCACATTCAAGAATTTGTTCAGACTTGCGTTCAACAATGGCTTTTTGCTCTTGTGCGAGCAAAGTGGTGAGAGAGGTGAGGTTCACCTGTTGCTGTTCAAGAAGCTGTTCTATAGATGTAGACATACTCTCTCACTTGTCCTTAAAGGCCTTTCAAATCGTCTTCGAGTTTAATCATGTTAGCCGCTAGCTTATCGGCATCAATGACATAGGAACCATTGGCAATTGCTTCTTTGATTGCATTGACTTTTTCTGTGTCGAACGCTTCCTGGGTAGCAAGCTGCTGGTGGATTTGACCCACAGACTGACCTTGGCTGCTAAGGGATACCGAATCTGACTCGGTTGCATTAGATTGCGTACCTGAAGCCGGTTTGCTTTTACTGGTATCGGTATTCGATACATTCCCGCCGGTAGTCAACGGCTGGTTAGTGCGTATGTTATTGATAGTAGGCATTAGAAACTCCTTGAACGTGCAGTTAGGCTCTATAGCTACTGTATTATCGACAACGATAGCAAAACCTTTAGGTATTGTACGTAAAATTTCGGAATTTTCGTATCAATAGCGAACGGTGACTTCACCCACAGCACTGACGATACCGGTGATCACCTTTTTAGAACGGTTATTCTGCACCCTGATCTGTTCACCGAGCGACCCGTCCGACAAGGCTTTGCCCTCGGTAATTATAGATAGTCCGTCATTGCCAGCCTTAATCAGGACAGCGTCATTCCTGCATACCAGGCAGATATCACTGGCAAGTATAATTTCCCCAAGCCGGACAGGACGTTTTACTTTGGAGCCGATGAGTTGTTCGGGGTTGGCAAAAGAGGCACCGCGTTGCCGCCTGAGTTCCACTTGCTCAACATCAATGTCTGCCGCTGAAATAACAGTGCCTCTGGGAAGCGGCGCTTTGGCGACAACCCGTTCTAGCACCTGCTGGACTCGGACAGGGACATAAATTTGCCAGTTGAGGGATTCACACCGAACCAATACCGAGACAGTGCCGCTCAGCGAGCTCTTGTTGGGGATATCGGTCGAGAGTGGTTCAGGGCATTGGGGCAGGCGGAGCCGGTTATCGAGGTTTGGGGCTGTGATGGTAAAGCTCCCATTTGCCTCACGGGTTAGCGCCGTAACATGTTCTTGCGCTGCTTGGCTGATAACGTCTGGTGATATATTGGCTGTAGCGGGTTGGCTTGCTTCCAGATTAGCAAACGCAGGGCTAATGCTGCTAAAGAAAAAAAGCTGCAGGCCGATAAAACACATTAGGTGAATGTTATGCGAGTAACTAAGCACGTATTTATCTCTTTAATGTCACCGATCACAATGGGATACTGTGCCTTACCGCAGGTATTTCAATAAAGCAGCTTTAACTTGCTATGATATGTGATTTACCCTTTGGTTTCTCTAGTAAACACGTATCAAATTATAAAAACAATCAACAAGGAGACGTCTTCATATGTCGGGGATATTAGATTCGGTGAATCAACGTACCCAGCTGGTCGGTCAAAACAGGCTAGAGTTGCTAACCTTCAGGCTTAATCGACGTCAACGTTATGGCATCAACGTATTTAAAGTCAAGGAAGTGCTCCAGTGCCCTAAATTGACGACTATGCCTAACTTGCATCCCTTGGTGAAGGGAATTGCGCATATCCGTGGGCAAACTATTTCCGTAATTGATATGAGTCTGGCAACCGGTGGCCGCCCTATCGATGATCTCGACAATTGCTTCGTGATTATTTCTGAATTCAACCGTTCGATTCAGGGCTTTTTAGTATCTTCTGTTGAACGCATCATTAATATGAACTGGGAGTCAATCCTGCCGCCGCCAAAAGGGGCGGGGAAGGCGAATTACCTGACCGCAGTGACTGAAATTGATAATGAGTTGGTTGAAATCCTGGATGTGGAGAAAATTCTTGATGAAATCTCCCCAGTTAATACCAGTATCACGGGCTCTGTACTTGAAGAGCTTATTAATGATATGCCAGCGGTACGGCGCGTATTGGTAGCGGATGATTCCAGTGTTGCTCGCAAGCAGGTTCAGCGTGCAATTGAAGCGATTGGCTGTGAGTGTGTGCTCGTTAAAGACGGCAAAGAAGCCATTATCAAGCTTCGGGAAATGGCACAGGAAGGCGATATCTACAAACAACTGGCGTTGGTGATTTCAGATATCGAAATGCCAGAGATGGATGGCTATACTCTCACGGCAGAAATCCGTAACGATCCGAAATTGAAAGATTTGCATGTTATCCTTCACACATCCCTGAGTGGGGTGTTTAACCAAGCGATGGTTGAACGTGTCGGAGCCAATGCCTTCATTCCTAAATTTAATCCTGATGAGTTAGGCGCAGCAGTAAAAGCAGCAATGCCGCAATAAAAAACGCCGAAATAAACAGGCTCGAGCAAAGAACAATCATACTAGAGCAGTAGATGACAGCTATAACTATAAACGATCAGGAATACCGCGAGTTTTGCCGTTTCCTAGAAGCCCAGTGTGGAATTGTATTGGGTGACAGTAAACAGTATTTGGTAAGAAGCCGGCTTAGTCCTTTAGTCAGTCAGTATTCATTATCTTCACTCTCTGAACTGTTGCAGGTGGTCATTGCCGGTCGGAATCGTGAACTGCGGGTTGCTGCAGTCGATGCGATGACCACCAATGAAACACTTTGGTTTCGCGATACCTATCCTTATACCGTGTTGGCTGACCGCATCTTGCCGGAGCTGGCTGCGAATAAACGCCCGATTAAAATTTGGTCCTCAGCCAGTTCCTCAGGGCAAGAACCTTATTCTATCGCGATGACGGTACTGGAAACGCAGAACCGCCGTCCTGGGATGTTGCCTAGCAGTGTACAAATTACTGCGACCGATATTTCGCAAACTATGCTGGAGACCTGCCGCACAGGTGCTTACGACAACTTGGCACTCAGCCGTGGGTTATCGATGGAACGTCGCCGCATGTTCTTCGAGGACAACGGTGATGGTCGCCTCAAAGTGAATGACAAGGTTAAACGGATGGTGAACTTCCGTCCGCAGAACCTCAAAGACAGCTACGCGCTGCTTGGCAAGTTTGATGTGATTTTCTGCCGCAATGTGCTGATCTACTTCTCGCCGGAGATGAAAGCCAAGGTGCTCAACCAAATGGCGGCCAGCCTTAACCCGGGCGGCTATCTTCTGCTGGGCGCATCGGAATCACTTACCGGCCTGACCGACAAGTTTGAGATGATCCGTTGTAATCCGGGGATAATCTACCGGCTTAAATAGGGCCTATGGCCCATAAGCCTTTAGGGGCCTCGGAAAAGAAGGTCCTAGGGTCTGGGAAGAACTATAAAAGGGCTTAGGAGTATAAATCCTAGGCCCTAAAAGCTCTTAAAGGGCCTAGGAAGAGCGGGTCCTTGATCCTAGGTAAAGCAAAAGGCGAAGAAAGAATTTGACGTTCTATAGCCTTTTCAACATTCTGCAGCAACCCATCACCTTTTCCCCTCTTTTCAAACTTTTGGCACAGCCTTTGCTTTCTATTTGGTAACAAATTTTGGAGGCAGACATGTCCATTTCTTTTGATAAAGCATTAGGCGTTCACCAGCATACCGTCGGCGTACGCGGCAAACGTGCAGAAACGCTGGCTAGCAACCTGGCCAATGCCAACACGCCGGGCTACAAGGCGAAAGATATCGACTTCCAGCGGGCCCTCAATGCGGCAACTTCGGGGGCAAAAGTTGGCCTCAGCCGCACAGATGGTCGGCATATTTCTGCCTCCACGCAAGTATCAGGTGAGCAAAAGTACCGTGTGCCTACCCAGCCGGACACCGGTGACGGCAATACCGTCGACGCCCAGTTGGAGCAAAACCTGTTTATGCAGAACTCGCTTGAGTATCAGGCATCGTTGGATTTTCTCGGGTCAAAGTTCAAAAACCTGAGCAAGGCACTGAGAGGGGATTAATAAATGAGTTTGTTTAATATTTTCAACGTAACGGGATCGGCCATGAGTGCGGAGTCGGTACGTTTGAATACCACTTCCAGTAACCTTGCCAATGCCAACACGGTCAGTAGTTCTGCGGAACAAACTTACAAGGCAAGGCATCCTGTTTTCGCTGCTGAACTGCAAAGTGCCAGTTATAAGCGCAGTGAAAGTGTACCGGTTCAGGTCAAGGCGATTGTCGAGAGCGAAAAGCCATTGAGTGCCGAGTATAATCCGGATCACCCGTTGGCGAATGCCGAAGGCTACATCTACAAGCCGAATGTCAATGTGATGGAAGAAATGGCCAACATGATTTCGGCATCGCGTTCGTACCAGAACAATGTCCAGGTGGCAGATGCCAGCAAGCAGATGCTAATGAAAACCTTGCAGATGGGTAAGTAAGGTAGGGAGAAACGGCAATGAGCAGTATTAACGGTGCAGGTTCTAACAACCTTTCCTACCTCGACCAGCTAAAGTCGATGCAGGAAAAGAAGGTTCAGGAAGAGCAGAAGGTCACTGGCCAGAACCAACTAAAGCAAGAAGACTTCCTTTCCCTACTGACCAAGCAGTTGTCTCAGCAGGATCCGTTCGAGCCAGTCGGCAATGACAAGATGATCGCCCAGATGGCATCGTTTGCCACAGTGGATGGTATTAACCAGATGAACGAGCAGTTCGGCTTGCTCAATACCGCCATGACCTCCAACCAGGCACTTCAGGCCTCGACCTTGGTCGGCCAGGATGTACTGGTGCCAAGTGCCACTGGGATGAAAGCAACAGAAGGCGGCTTAACAGGCCGTGTTCGTCTAACCAACTCCCTCGACCAAGCCATGATGCGGGTGGAAACCCCTCAGGGCGAACTGGTCAAAACGATCAACCTCGGTGCCAAAGGAGCCGGTGACCACGATATTGAGTGGGATGGTAAGAACGAGCAAGGTAAGATGATGCCGGAGGGACAATACACTATCCGGGTGTCGGGCCTTGTCGGTGGCGAAACACAGAACTATGACGTATTCACCCATGCCAACGTAAACAGCGTGGTAATGGGGCAGGGGGACGGCCAGGTGTTACTCAACCTAGCGGGCCTTGATAAACAATTTAATTTGGCTGATGTACTTCAGGTCGGAAAAGCACAAGCGAAAGGATAATCAACTATGAGCATGAATATTGCCTTGAGTGGCCTGGGTGCGGCTCAAAAAGATCTCAACACAACCAGTAACAACATCGCCAATGCCAATACCTATGGCTTCAAAGAGTCTCGCGCCGAATTCTCTGATGTGTACTCCAACTCTATCTTTTCGAACTCCAAGACCACGACCGGTGGTGGCGTACAAACGGCAACTGTCGCCCAGCAGTTCCATGAAGGGTCGAGTATCTATACCAATAACCCGCTGGACTTGCGTGTTTCGGGTACAGGCTTTTTTGCGGTAGCACCCAATAAGACAGAGCCAGCTAACAACAACCTGACGCGTAATGGTGCTTTCCACCTCAACAACAACAACGAGATTGTTAACTCTGACAATAATTACCTGCTTGGCTATGAAGTCAACCAGGATACCAATACGGTTGCTTCTTACGAGCCGAAGGCGATGGCAATCGATGACACGTTTGGTCAGCCAAATATGTCAAATAACATGAACATTTCCATGAACTTACCTAGCGGTGAGGCTCCACCTAAGATCACGCCGTTCGATTTCAATGATCCTGACTCATATAACAAGTCGACCTCTTCGACGATTTATGACTCGCTAGGCAACCCGCTAAAAATGTCTGCATATTATGTGAAGCAGGATGACAGCGCGCCGGGTGCGCCAGAAAACACCTGGAATGTTTATTACACGGTCAGTGACAGCGGTGGTGAAAAAGCCTTGAATGTTGATGACCCAAACAATACGACAGGTCATGTTGGTCACCAATTGCAGTTTGATGCGGGCGGCCAATTGATCACAACACCACCAAACTTCCAAACAGTGGATTTCCAAACGGCAGGTATTCAGCTTGGTGGTGCAGATGGCTCCCAGAACCTGATTTTTAACTATGATGAGCCGACCCAGTACGCTTCACCGTTTGAAATTCGCAAGTTAGAAGATGAAGACGGTGCGACGACGGGCTACCTATCAAATGTCGATATTGATTCTGACGGCAACATCCTAGCCTCGTACTCAAACGGCAAGGACAAGGTGATTGGCCGCGTAGCTATGGCACGAGTGGCCAACGAGCAGGGCCTAGCCCAGCTTGGCGGTACGCTATGGAATGTGACCCAAGACTCCGGTGCAGCTGTATGGGGTGATGCGTCACAAGGATCATTTGGTTCGATTAAAAATGGTACCTTGGAGCAGTCGAATATCGACATGACCCAGGAGCTAGTGGATTTGATCACCGCGCAGCGTAACTTCCAGGCCAGTTCGCGTGCTTTGGATGTAAATAATCAGCTGCAGCAGAACATCTTGCAGATCCGCTAATCATATCCTGCTAGATAGTGAGCCCATAGCCTAGACGGTTATGGGCTTTTTGTGCCATTTTTTTGACATGACTATTGGCCAGTTATATTTAGTTGGTCGCTCTTTGACCACAACCGTCAGTGAAGCGGCAACTCTTTTCCCCTTTATTTTCTCTAGTCTCCCTTTTTTGCTTTGTTTTCTTTAAAATCAGCACTCTAGCGACAAATTTATCACTGGTATGCTTTTTGCATTGCTAATGCTTATCGATATAGGGGACAGCATAGATGGATCGCGCATTATTTCTTGCCATGAGTGGCGCTAAACAAGATATGTACGGCATGCAGGTTGCAGCAAACAACCTCGCTAACGTTAATACCACAGGTTTCCGTGCAGATCTGCAGCAGGCAAGAAGTATGCAGGCTTATGGTGAAGGTTTGCCGACCCGCGTTTTTTCAATGACTGAGCGTCCGGGTAACAACTTCGAGCAGGGTTCGGTAAAAATGACCGGGCGTGCCATGGATGTTGCGGTTGAAGGCAATGGTTGGTTGGCCGTACAAGATGCCTCAGGCCAAGAAGCCTATACCCGAGCAGGTCACTTGAAAATTGATGAAATGGGTATGCTGCAAAACAGTAACGGCCAGCTTATTTTAGGTGAAGCCGATGCACCTATCTTCGTACCGCTCCCTATCAACAAGATTGAAATCCAGAAAGACGGCACGGTCAGCATCTTGCCGCAGGGGGCGCCGCCGGAAGCGATGGTCGCGATCAACCGGATCAAACTGGTTAACCCAGAAAATAATAGTTTGTATAAAGACGTTGATGGCTTGTTCAAGCCAACAAACCCAAATCCGCAAGGGTTAGAAGCTGATGCGGGCGTAACCTTGCTCAGTGGTGCCCTTGAAGGCAGCAACGTCAATGCGGTGGGTGAAATGGTCAGCATGATTGACCTTCAGCGCCACTTTGAAATGCAAGTCAAATTGATGAAAACCGCAGAAGACATGGATAAAGCGTCTTCATCTTTAATGCGTATCGGATAATAGCGAGGAGTTAATCAATGCATCCAGCTCTATGGGTTAGTAAGACTGGCCTTGATGCCCAGCAAACCAATATCTCAACGGTTTCCAATAACCTAGCTAACGCCTCGACTGTAGGCTTCAAAAAAAGCCGTCCGGTTTTTGAAGACTTGTTCTATCAGAATATCAACCAGCCAGGCGGCCAGGCGACACAAGATACCACCTTGCCATCGGGTTTGATGCTAGGGGCAGGCTCGAAAGTCGTCGCCACGCAGAAGGTGTTCACCCAGGGCAATACCCAAACCACCGACAATGCCCTTGATATGATGGTCGAGGGTGATGGTTTCTTCCAGGTGATGCTGCCAGACGGCAATATCGGGTATACCCGCAACGGCCAATTCACGGTCAGTAACGAAGGTCAGATTGTGACCTCGGGTGCGGGCTACGTCTTGGAGCCAGAAATTGTTGTTCCAGATAACGCTGTGGCGATCACTGTCGGTACGGATGGTGAGGTTTCTGCCCGTATCCGTGATCAGCAGGAAAACCAGGTACTGGGCCAGATCAACCTGACTAACTTTATCAATCCAGGCGGTTTGGAGCCGATTGGTCAGAACCTATACTTGCCGACAGGGGCAAGCGGCGATCCGCAGGAAGGGATCCCGGGGCTTGATGGCTTTGGTAGTGTTCGCCAGTCAATGCTGGAAACCTCAAATGTGAATGTCACAGAAGAGCTCGTCAATATGATTGAGGCACAGCGGGTTTATGAGATGAACTCCAAGGTGATCTCAACCGTGGATCAGATGCTGAGCTACGTTAACCAGCAGCTATAACAGGGAGTAAGGTATGGGTAAGTATTGGCTGGTTTTGCTGGTGGCAATCGTCTCGGGCTGTGTACAGGATTTCGATACGGGCTCCGATCAAGATAGTGCTGTGAGCGATGTTGATGCCGTGGAAGGCACGACAGAACAAAGCGATGGCATTATCGGCTTGGTCAGAACCCGGGAAGATGCGGTACAGGGCGATCCGAACTGGTCATCTGTCCGCCCACCGGAAAAGCCGGAACATTATGCGACCTCAACCGGTTCTCTATTTAGCAATACTAACTCTATGGGGCTGTATAACGATTCTCGCCCAACGGGCCTTGGCGATATCGTCACTGTATTACTGGAAGAAAACACCCAAGCCAGAAAGAGTGCCAGTTCGGATTTGGGCAAATCAACCGATATGAACATGCAGCCCATCATGTTGGGCGGCCGTCCGGTTAACATTGGAAGCTATGACTTATCCTATGCCCTGACCAATGACAATTCATTCTCAGGTAGCCTTTCCTCGGATCAAAGCAACAGTTTCTCAGGCTCTATTTCTGTCGAGGTGATTGAAGTCCTGCCAAATGGCAACTTGCTGGTGAGAGGAGAAAAGTGGCTGACCTTGAACAGTGGTGATGAATATATCCGGGTAAGCGGTACCATTCGTCCAGACGATATCGACTCGGAAAACTCCATTCCATCAACGCGTATCTCCAACGCCCGTATCCAATACTCGGCAACCGGTGACCGCCAAGATACCCAAACCCCAAGTTGGTTTGCCCGATTCTTCAATGCGGCGATGTAAGTCATGAAAACGTTATTTCAATCAGTGCTTGTTGGCTTATTGATGGTGTCGGTACTGCCAGCCGTCTTGCCGCAAGCACACGCTGCACGAATTAAAGATGTTGCAGCTGTTGCCGGTGTACGAGACAACCAACTGGTGGGTTATGGTTTGGTGGTTGGTTTGCCGGGAACCGGCGAATCGTCATCGGCGTATTACACCGAGCAAAGCTTCCGTGCCATGCTAAATAACTTCGGCATCAACATCCCGGAAGGTGAGCGTTTCCGTACCCGAAATGTTGCTGCAGTGGCTGTTCATGCCACGCTTCCGCCTTTTTCTAAACAGGGGCAGCAAATTGATGTGACGGTTTCTTCGGTAGGCTCAGCCAAGAGTCTGCGTGGCGGCACGTTGTTGCAAACATTCCTTAAAGGTTTGGACGGGAACATCTATGCGGTCGCACAAGGTAGCCTGGTGGTGGGTGGTTTTACCGCTGATGGCGCTGATGGTTCGCGTATTGTCAGCAACACCCCAACGGTTGGCACCATTCCTTCCGGTGCGATTGTCGAGCAGGAAGTACCGAACCCGTTTGGCCGTGGCGACTTCCTGACGTTCAACCTGTTCGAGCCTGATTTTTCTACCGCACAGAATATGGTCGATGCCATTAACGGTTTCCTTGGCCCTGATGTGGCTTCTGCGATGGACGCAGCATCGGTAAGGGTTCGAGCACCGCGTGATGTGAGTCAGCGCGTTGCTTTTCTCTCAACCATTGAGAATGTTGAGTTTGAAACTGCAGATTCCGGTGCGCAGATTATCGTTAACTCCCGCACTGGTACGATTGTTATCGGTCAGCATGTCCGATTGAAGCCTGCGGCGATCACCCATGGTGGGATGACGGTATCTATCAAGGAAAACCTATCGGCCAGCCAGCCGAATGCTTTTGCTGGTGGTCAAACTGTGGTGGTGCCAGACAGCGAAATTACCGTGACTGAAGAAGACTCACGTATGTTCTTGTTCGAACCAGGGGTGACGCTCGACGATTTGGTTCGTGCAGTAAATCAGGTTGGGGCTGCACCGTCTGATCTAATGGCGATTTTGCAAGCGTTGAAGCAAGCCGGAGCCATCGAAGGCCAGCTGATCATCATCTAACGGGAGAGCCAGATGAAAAGTCCGACTGATACCAGCTTTGTTCTTGATATCTCAAGCCTTGATCGCCTGCGGGCCGGGGTAAAAACAGGTAAGGATGGTGAGCAGGCCAGTTTGCAGGCGGCGGCCGAGCAGTTTGAAGCGATCTTTACCCAGATGATGTTTAAGTCAATGCGCGAGGCGAACTCTGCGTTTGAGTCGGACTTGATGAGCAGCCGCAATACCAAGTTCTTCGAGCAGATGCACGATGAGCAGATGGCTAGTGAGTTGAGTCGCAGTAATTCTTTGGGCCTGGCGGATATGATTGTCCAGCAACTTGGGGCCCATCAGGATACTGATGCAGTCAAGCAAAGTGACGGTTCGTTAGACAAAGAAATGCAATTTGTTGAGTTGGACAAGGGCGGCAAATACCTGCCTTTTGAGCGGCAAGACATTAAAGCCAACGATCACCTTGCGGTTAATCACGCCAACTCGCCTTCTATGGCAGGCCCTAAACCTGAAATCAGTGAAGAAGAGATCACCCAGATAGCCAATAAAGCGATTGCCCAGCGGAATATGGCCAATACTGCCCCTTTAGGTTTGGACTCTTCCCGAACGCCTGAAAGCTTTGACTCCCCACAAGCGTTTGTTACCCATATGGCTCCGTATGCCCGTCGTACGGCCAATGTCCTAGGCGTTGATCCTGCAGTATTGATTGCTCAAGCAGCCCTGGAAACAGGCTGGGGCAAAAAAGTCATCAGCAATGCTGGCGGTAACAGTAATAACCTTTTCAATATCAAGGCTGATCCGAGTTGGAAAGGGGACAAGATGGCAACGCAGACACTGGAGTACCACCAAGGTATTGCTGTTCAGGAGAGGGCGGCATTCCGCTCGTATGGCTCTTTCGATGAAAGCTTCAATGACTACGCACAGTTCTTGAAACAGAACCCAAGGTACTCGGTGGCGCTAGAAAACACCCAAGATCCGAAGGCGTTTATTGATGAGATCCACAAGGCAGGCTACGCAACTGACCCAAGGTATAGCGAGAAAGTCATGAGGGTTTATGATCAGGTAAGCGGTTTAATGGATAAAGAGTTCTAACCGATCAGAAGAAAGGTCTAAACAAACACATCCACAATGGATGAAATAATCTTCAACGTATCTTCACTTTCAGACAAGGCAGACTGAATTTCGTTTGTCTCTACCTTTGATTGATTACCTTCCCGTACATTATCCAAAATCACAGGCGCAATGATTTCTTTAATGGCATAGCCGAGCAATGTTGCGAGACCAATATTCATAATTGCCACCTATAAAGTGCTTGAGGATTAATGTAATAATTATATATACAATCTATACTGTTAATCCAGTGTTACCTAAAAAAAAATAAAATTATCTGATCTGGCTATCAATAATAGGTTTGGGCCCCATACGTATGAAGTCGTTTTTTGCGTGAACATATAATAAATATATAAAATGCTATTTCTTTACAAGCTTGATCGTCAAATTTTTGACCGTTTTCATCTTTTTGAAATGAACAATCAAATAATTCCTTGTTTCTTTGTAAGGTGTTGATTTTATTTACTTAAATAACCATTTTTATTGATGGGCTAGGATTGTTATCAAGGTGAGGGCTTTTAGGTATTTTCAATACAAGCCTAAATAAAATATAACGAATTAATATATAGAGAGGAGGGGGTTGAGGGATGAGTATTGGTAAAAGTTAATTGAAATTAAAGTAAGGTAGATAATTGATGGTAATTTATATAGAGGTGATGGCTTACTCCATGTTTAATCTGGAGTAAGCCATATATTCTAAATTTAAGCGAAATCTGACTTTATTTGGTTAGCAATAGATTCAACTAATGGGTATTTATTTTTAAGTAAGGGCGGGTAAGCAAACAGGTGTTCATGCCGCTTGCTGTTGCCTTCACCATGTAATGCAACTTGTTGAGTGAAATCGTCGCTTTGTTCCCTTGCATAATAGACATAACTCGGAACCCCTGCCGCGACGGCAAGTCGGAATACGGCATTACCACAGCTAAAGACAGCATCAAGGTTGTTCATTAATGCCGCAGTGGACAAGAAATCATCTTTCAAGTCGAGATCTTCAAAATTGATTACATCGATCCCTGTGAGTTGCTTTATTTTTTTAAGCTCCTTTTGGCAGTCGCCATATTGTAAATTGTAAAACGTAGCATTTGGGAATTGCTTCATGAAATGGGCAAGTTCATTAAGAGAAAGGTAGTGGGCATTTCGGACGCTTGAGCGAAGTCCACTTCGCCAACTGATGCCTATTTTTAATGAATCATCATTTCTGTCGTACTGAACTTTTTGCTCCCACTCATTTTGTAATTCAAGGGGCAGTGTTACACAACTTTCGTCAAGCCAATGTTGCTGGCTATCATTATAGATATGCTGCTTGATACTTCCTATAGGTAACCAACTATCAACTTTCTCTAATAATTTAAGAGGGATTTGGTTACGGATAAACGATGAGTTTGGCTTGATCGCTATTGTTTCCACTGTAGGGAAAGATGAATTAATTAAAGGGATGAGGCGTTCATCACAGGCGAAATAGACTTTATCGACTCTTTGGATCAAGTAGTTAAGGTTGTGGCAGAAGTACAACTCATCACCAACACCTTGCTCTCGAAGAACCAGCACAGTATCGGTTGATGGTCTTAGCGGTGTCCAAAAAGGTTTATTTGGGTTGTATGAAAGTCGATCACCACTTTCGATCCCTTTCTCGAAAGCATAATAGTAGTTTTCCCAGTCATGGTTATAGTTATGTAAAATATGCTTGTTCCATAACACCTTACTATCATCTGGGTAATCTTTTTCAATACGGTTAAGGTAGGTGCTTGCTACTTCAAAATTACCAACATAGTAATTTAGATCGAATAATGCCTTTGATATTTGAACTGCTCTTCCGTGATCTTTGATATTGGCTTGCATTGCAAACTCTAAGCTACGCTCAGCTTTTTCCATCGATTTGAGATCGAAGTTCTGTCGAGTATGGACTTTTTTGTATGAAGCTAGAGCATAGATCCACAATAAATCCTTATCTTTAGGGTTAGTGCTCAATAACTTTTTACTTTCGACGAAGGCTGTATGAAACTCATCGGACAGTAGGCTTAGCTCCGCAAAAAGTTTTTTTGTCTCAAAAGATGGTTTATTACCTTGGCTGATAAAGTCCTTATATGTCTTTATCCCCTCATTATACTGCTTAGTTTCTCTATATAGCTTTATTATCATCAACGCTATATTTTCATTATGAGGATTTAGGGATAACGCTGATTTCAACTGATGAACGGCATTGGTATATTTTTCTTGTAGGGCATAAACAGTAGCTAGCTTAAGGTGCAAGTCTAAATGGTTAGGGCTAAGCAATAGCATTGACTGCAACAGTTGCTCTGCAGGTTGGAAATGCTTACCTGCCAACAATTGAGCGACTGTCTCTAGGGTTTTGTGTATCTCATGATCGAGGTGTTGCTTTTTGTGATGTTCGGCTTGCTGCAGAGCCTTATTAGATTGTTGGCTCTGACTGCGATTACCTGTTGCTTGGTGAATTTCCCCTTGAAGCTGAAGGGCTCCTTGGTGCTGTGGGGAAAGGGATAAAATTTCATCAAGTACTGATAGCGCTTCAATATTCAAACCTTGGAGTTTGAGGGTATGTGCGAGATCGAGTTTGATAGCAATGTCATTGGGGCTCAATGACAGCGCTTTACGAAGCTTGTTTTCTGCGACTTTGTAATTGCCATCATCAGCATCAAGCACGGCTAAAACTTGCAATACATCGATAGCTTCTGGGGCTTTTTCAAGAATTGATTCGAAAATTTCACGCGCTTTTGTCTTTTTACCCTCTTGGTACGTGTTAACACCAAGTTGGAAGGCCTGCTCTAGTGTGAGCGTCGTGGTTGGGGTTAAGTCTATCTTCATTGCAAACTCTTCATATTGGTTTGGATTGCTAATTAACCACTTTTATGCAATATCTATGCCTGCCTTTTGTTGGTATAGATTTTGCTTTAGTGCAAGAGTTCTAAAAACGGCAATGTTGCTGGGTATTTGTGGCTGGAGATAAATAATGGCGTTGGATTTACTCAATATTGGTATGAGTGGATTGAGGACATCTCAGAAACAACTGAATGTCACCAGTCATAATATCTCAAACGTAAACACGCCGGGTTACAGCCGCCAAAGTGCCGAGCAGAAAGCGGATGATGCCCATTGGATTGGTGGTAGTCAATATGGCACGGGGGCTTATATCGACAATGTGCGCCGTGCTTACGATCAGTTTGCAGCAAGGGAACTGACCCAGTCGACCACCCAACTTCACCAGGCCAATGAGAGTCATGCCCAACTTGCAGTGATGGATGAATATATCTCCAATAATGCCAGCAAAACTGTCGATAGTATGAATGATTATTACGACTCGGTGAAAAGTTTGGCCGATCATCCTAACGATCTCGGGTCGAGGAAAGCAGTGTTGGAAAATGCCTCGCTGGTTAGTCAAACCGTCAATAGTACCTACGATACCCTTTCAGGTATGCAGCGTGATGTTAATGATCAGTTGGTGGCAACCGTTGACCGAGTAAATAGTCTGGGGCAAGAAATTGCCACCTTGAACAAGCGTATTCAGGAAAATCCTGCCGGTGAGAAAAATGATTTGTTTGACCAGCAACAGAGTTTGGTCAATGAACTTGCCCAGTACGCCAAGGTAACTGTACTAAAAGGAAAGGATAATCTTGCTAATACCGTCATCATCGGTGAAGGGCAAACATTGGTTTCTGGAACCGAATCATCTCGTTTGACGGTCATCCCTGGTGAGCCAGATCCCCTACAAAGCCAGGTTGCAGTTGATGATGGTCATAATACGGCTCCCTTAAATCCCGATAGCCTGGGGGGCAAACTGGGTGCAATGGTTTCCTTTCGACGGGATGTTATCGAACGCAGCCTTGATGAAGTTGGCAGAATGGCCATAGGTTTTGCGGGACAGGTTAATGCTATTCAGCGTCAAGGTCTTGACCTGAATGGTGAACAGGGGAAAAACCTGTTCGCTGATGTAAACGACTCTATTGCTATGTCACAAAGAGTACTCAAGCCGGTTGGCAGCTCGGCCGACATGACCGTTGCTATTGATGATGTATCTAAGCTCCAGACGGGTGATTATCAGCTTACTGCTAGTACAGATGGCGTCACCAACTCTTATCAGATGTTTAACGCAAAAGGGGAGGAAGTTTTTAACCAGTCCCTTCTGGCGACAGATCCTCAGGTGATTCAAGCCGATGGCATGACAATTGACGTAAATAGTTTGTCAGCAGCCCCTTCTTCCGAGACGTTTACCATTCGACCTGTCCGTTTGGGGGGGGCACAAATGACGATGAATGCTAACGAGGCATCAGACATTGCTGCTCAGCGTGTTGTTTTTGCTGCTGAAGGAAATCAGGGAACGGCACAGTTGGAGCCATTACCGTCAGCGCAAGTAACGGGGAGTTATCAGGTAGTGATTAGCAATACTGGTGACACGCTATCGGTTTACAACGATCAAGGCATTAAACAGGCACTGATTGATGAAAATGGCTCTCCGACAACGGATTTGAAATATCCAGTACAAGGTAATGCAATTAATTTTGACGATGGAATGAACAACCCAGTGCCAACGTTGGCGATTTCAGGTGGTGCCATAGCGGGGGATTCCTTCACCGTCCAGTTAGGAGCCACGCCTGCCGAAGGTGACAACAGCAACCTGATGGAAATGCAGCAGGTACAGACGCGCAAAAGTATGAACAAAGGACGCTCTAGCGTTATTGAGCTTTTTCAGACGTTGAGTACTGATGTTGGTATCCAGAAGATGAATGCCGAAAAATTCAGCCAAATTAGCCAGCTTGACTTGGATGCTGCTACCGAGCGGGTTGCCAGTGTTTCTGGCGTTAATCTGGATGAAGAAGCCGCCAATTTGATGAAGTTCCAGCAGGCCTATATGGCATCGTCGCGGATCATGAGTGTGGCCCGTGAAACCTTCGATACGCTGTTGCGTGCAGTATAAAGTTTGGAGGCGATATGATTAATCGAGTGTCGACTTTTTCCCAGTATCAGAACCTGACTTCCAACTTGATGCGCAAGCAGGGAGCAGTGAATAACACTAATGAGCAACTGGCAACGGGTAAGCGTATTAAAACGGCGGGAGATGACCCCATCGCATCCGTATCTACCCAGAAGTACAAGCAGCAACTGGTGCAGATAGAGCAGTTCCAGAAATCCATTACACTTGCCAATAACCGCTTGGGTACTTTGGAAACATCACTGAAAAATGTCGAAACCCATGTCGATAGTGCCAAGCAGAAAGTGATCGGTATGATTAACGGTGCAATGGCGGGGGATGACAAAACGGCGTTTAAGAATGAGTTGGAAAGCTTATATGAAGGTCTATTGAATCTAGCTAATACTCAGGATGAAGGCGGTAATTATGTCTTCGCCGGCCATCTGGTTCGTACCCAGCCTTTTATGGAAGGTTCAAACGGTGTAATGGACTACAAAGGGGACAGCGGTCACCGTGAAGCGCGTATTGATACCTCAGTGCATGTTAAAACTAGCCAGCCCGGTGACTTGGTCTTTCAGGGTATAGACAATCCGTTTGGTGATTACCGGCCCGATTATGCAGGCTTGCAACCAGACTCTGAGCTTGCACTGTTATCAGCCAAGAACGCGGTGTCGGCAGACACATCAGGCTATCGCGTAAATTTTCATGATGATGGTCAGGGTGGTTTGAATTATGAGCTATTCCGTAATGGCCAGTCACAAGGAGTAAATCAATATGACCCCGCCAAAGGTATTCAGTTTGTTGATGCGACGGTAGGTTCTGAAGCGGATCTTGATGTTCAATTGGATGGCGATATCAAGCCAGGCGATAGTGTGTCTTTGGATAAAACCTCAACGATAGACCTATTCCAGACACTCAACGATGCCATTAAGTATTCAGAGTACCCAACATCATCCCCGGAAGCCCGCGCAAGCTTGCAACGTTCGATAGAAGAGCTCAATGCCAGTTACGTCCACATGAACCAACGTCGCGCTGAAGTTGGTACCGAGATGAAAACCCTCGATACTTACGAATCACAACATAAAGATTTCGAGCTAAGCCTTAATAAGGCCAAAGGTAGCCTCGAAGACTTGGACTACAGTAAAGCAATTATTGAACTCAATGAAGATATGCTGGCCCTGCAGGCCTCACAAGCCGCCTTCAACCAAACCAAGCAGCTCAGTTTGTTTAACTACTTGTAAGTCACTTCGCTTTTTCCGGATTAAAGCGGCAAAACCCTGCCGCTTTAAAAGCATCGGTACTGTGGAGTTAAGAGCGGTGCTATGGCCCTATGGGAAAGTTAGCAGCGATATATGGCATTTAAAGTTAGAGTTTGACCAAGAAGTGTAGCTCGTAGAGTATTCTTGCAGACCCACAGACCCACAGACCCACAGACCCACAG